>JAADIE010000101.1 GCA_013151495.1 Nitrospirota bacterium
AATCTGGGTATGAAAACGAATTCTGTTTTTAGCCAGCCAAGAAAGCTCCTTGATAATATCAGAGGCGTTTTTGTTTCCAAGCAGTTTGTTTCTGATTTCTCTGTTTGTGGAATGTACTGATATGTATAGAGGACTTAATCTCTGGTTGATAATCCTCTTTTTATCTGCTGCCGTGAGATTGGTAAGGGTGATATAGTTACCATAGAGAAAGGACATCCTGAAATCTTCGTCTTTTATATAAAGGCTACGTCTTAGACCCTTTGGTAACTGGCTTACAAAACAGAAGATGCATCTATTTCTACAGGTTTTTATTTTAAATGGCTTTAGTTGAAGGCCAAGAGGTTCTTCTAAAGACCTTTCAACCTCTATTTTCATCCGTTTACCAGCCCGTTCGATTGTGAGTTTAAGCAGGGGCTCGTTGGCATAAAACATAAGGTCGAGTGAGTCATGAATGCGATGCCTGTTTATACTATGTATAATATCACCTGGCTTTATGCCTGCCCTGTCTGAAGGGCTGCCAGGCTCTACAGCTTCTACAATGTTTCCATTGGTTGAAGGCATTTTTATTTTATCCCCTTGTAAATATAGTGTATTCCAGAGACAACAGTAAAACCAGCGGTTAAATAGATTAACAAATCTGGGCCAGGTAAGTGTTTTTCACCAATGTTAAGCCTCAGCAGTATATAAGCAAGTAGCACAAGCTGAAGGGCGTTTGATATTTTCCCGAGCATAGTGGGTTCTACTTTTGTGTTGTGGGTGGCAAAAAAGAGAACAACCCATCCTGTTACCACAATGACATCCCTGCTTATCACAGTAACGGTAAGCCAGATGGGGATAAGCTGATGGATTGCAAACAGGACAAAGGAGGTAACAAGTAGAAACTTATCGGCAAGCGGATCAAGAAAGCTCCCGAGTTCGGTGACCTGTTTTTTTGCCCTTGCAATTATGCCGTCGAGAAAATCGCTTATAGCAGCCGTAACAAAGATTCCCAGGGCAATATCATATCTTTCATACAGAAGGGCTGTTACAAACACAGGTATAAGGATAATCCTGAGAATAGTCAACAGGTTTGGTATGTTCAGATACTGCTCAGTCATTCGCCTCGTTTTCCCTTTTAAGGGATGTTCAGGGGCAGGCTTCCTGAGACTTTGAATTTTATGCCCAGCCTGCTATAACAGTCGGTTTTCTGGTTTTCCAGAAGCCCTGCTATGGTGACACAGTGGCAGTGTTCAAGCTTAAAGCCATAGGCAGTTGAGATCTCTTCTGCCTTTTTCAAAAACCGCCTGGCTTTATTAGTTTCATTATGCTGGATATAACACTGGGCAATTCCCAAGAGATAATAAACCCTCCCCCTGTGATCTCCTGTCTTTTTAAATCGCTCATAGGCACTTTTATAGTAACGCTCAGCCATTTTGGGCCTGGCAAGCATTGTATAGGTCTGCCCGATACTCCACAGGGTATAAGCTGAGCTTACTATATCACCAATCTGTTTGTATATCCTCAAGGCCTTCCTGAAGTTGTCCATTGCTTCATCATATTTTCCATACATCCTGAAGGCGTTTCCAATTCCACAGTAAGAGTATGCCCTCCCAAATCGGTCGCCAGTGGTTTCAAAAAGCTGATTGGCCTTTCTGTAATACCGCAGTGAATCTTTATAAAGCCCTGCTACCCTTGATGCCCCACCAAGGGCATTAAGACAGTAGCCAGTGGACTCCAGGTCATTGAGTTCTTCATTTATCTCGAGGGCCTCTTTAAGAAGCTCGATTGCCTTAAGTGGCTCACCACCGTAGCGATATGCCCCTGCCTCTGCCCATAGTATAAAAGCCAGCCCCTCAATATCTTCAGCCTTTCTGTAATAGTTTTTTGCCCTGCGAAAGTGCTTAAGGGCCTCTTTCCACTGTCCCATTCCCCTAAGGCAAAGTCCCATACCTGTTTCAGCATCAGCCCTGAGCGAGGGCTTCCTTAGCACCTTTGTAAGCTGAAAGGCCTCCTCGTAGCACTTAAGTGAGTCCCTGTATCGACCAAGCATCCTCAGTACATCAGCCATTGCAATCAGGCAATACAGGGCCCCTTCCTGATTGCCTGAGTCTCTGTACTTTTTCAGGGCTTTCTTGTAATATCGCAGTGCAGGATCGTATCTGTTCAGGCTCCTGAGTTTTTCGGCCTGGTAGAAAAGCCTCTCAGGCATCGCCAAGCCTCTTTCTGAGTTCTTTCATCAATGCCTTATAGTCATCGGCACCAAAGAATCCTGAGCCCATTACAAGGGCATCAGCCCCGGCATCAACCACCTCACGAGCATTATCAACCTTAATGCCTCCGTCCACCTCTATAATAAAATTTAATCCTCTTTCAAACCTCATATCCCTGAGTTTCTTTATCTTCTCCAGTGCCCCCGGAATGAACCTCTGCCCTCCAAAGCCAGGATTAACAGACATGATGAGTACCAGGTCGATATCGGGCAGTATATCCTCAAGCACCGAAACGGGTGTGGCAGGATTGATAGAAACCCCTGCCTTTTTGCCCAGCTCTTTAATAACCTGAACGGTTCTATGCAGATGCACAGATGCCTCGTAATGAACTGTTATGTAATCAGAACCAGCCTCTGCAAACTCCCTGATATATTTTTCAGGCTCCACTATCATCAGATGTACATCAAAGGGCAGGGTGGTGGATTTCCTGATGGAGCGTACCACCTCCTGTCCTATTGTTATGTTTGGCACAAAACGGCCATCCATCACATCCACATGAATCCAGTCGGCACCAGCCTCCTCGGCCTGCTTTATCTCCTGGCCAAGGCGGGTAAAGTCTGCAGAAAGTATTGATGGGGCAATTATTATAGCCATCTCAGTTGTTGTTCCTCCTTGTATTCTAATTTGAGTTTTACAATGTCACCCTTCTTTATAAGCTCGCCAGGTGAAGGTTTCTGACTTGCCACTATACTTCCATAGCCAACCAGCTCAAGCTCAACACCCATTCTGTCGGCAATGGTTTTTGCCTCCTCTAAGGTCATTGAGGTAAAGTCAGGGCATTTGTAGTAAACCTTATAGGGGCCTTTACTGATCACCAGTACCACTGTGTCGGCCCCGCGCTCTTCAGAGGTCGGACGCTGGGCAATCACTAAACCCTTTTCAAAACTGTTGTTATGGACCTTGATTACCTTTTTGATGTGAATGTTCTTTTTTCGTGCAAGATTTTTTGCTTCATCAAGGGTTAAACCAATGAAATAAGGCATATAGTTTCTCTTTGGTCCTTTACTTACGAGTATGCGAATCGTGCGACCTTCCTTAATCTTGTTTCCTGGAGGGATGTCCTGTCTGATTATGTGTCCGGATGGGATTTCTGTTGAAAATTCTTCGCCCTCTATTTTCAGGTATAGCTTTTTCTGAAATATTATCTTGTTTGCCTCTACAAGGCTTTTGCCAACAAGATCGGGTACTTTAACAGTTTTCTGGGCGCCAAGAAATCGAAATGTCAGGAAGCTGCTCAGGGCGGTCAGCAATATAAAGATAGACAAATAAAAGAGAATACCAAGAATCTTTTTCATCTCTTCATAAACCTCACTGCAAAAAAGCCATCCATCTCCTCAATGAATGGTAAAGTGAGAAAATATCCTTCAGCGGTCAGAAATTCAGACACTATAGCAGGCTTTCTGCTGTTTATAATAAAAAAATCCTCTCTTTTATTCAAGAATAAACTTACCAGTTCGGTTGTCTCCTCAGGCTCAAAGGTACAGACCGAGTAAAGCAGAGTACCACCTGGGAGCAGAAAATCTGCAACATGAAGAAGTATCTCAAGCTGTCTGTCTCGTAACCGCTTGAGTTCATCTTCAGTGTATCTGTATCTGACATCAGGATTTCTTCTGATTACACCAAGGGATGAGCAAGGAGCATCAACAAGTATCCTGTGAAAGCCCTTTTTAAAACAGGTTTTTGTAATATCAGCCATTATGGTGATTATGCTATTGTACTGCCCCTTTTTTATATTTTCAAGCAGGTGCCTTATACTTAGAGGGTTTCGATCTACAGCAACCACTGTGGCCTTATCTTCAGATAGCTCTGCGATATGGGTGGTTTTCCCTCCAGGTGCTGCACATGCATCAAGAATCAGTTCTCCAGAGGTTGGTTCAAGCATATAGCAGATAAGCTGGGCTGCTTCATCCTGGATATAAACTTCACCGATATGTCCAAGTATGTCGCTGAAATGGCTGTATTCACTAACCCTCAATCCAACAGGAGAAAACCGTGTGCGCTGTGCCTTTATACCTTTACGGTTGAATGTATCCAGAAGGCCCTGTAAATCCCTTTTAAGTGTGTTTACCCTGAGCACTAACTCGGGCTCCCTATTATTGATTTTTAAAATCTTTTCAGCCTGATTAAGACCATAATGTTTTATCCATCTGTTGATAAGCCACTCGGGATGGGATGTCTCGATGGAGAGTTTCTTTACCGGGTCCTCTGGTAGCGGAGGGAAGTATCTCTTTCTCAGGAATGTCCTCAAGACGGCATTTACCAGCGATGTCTTTTTCCCGATATTTTTTTCAAGCTCTACAGCCTCATTTACAGCAGCATAATCAGGGGTTTTTAAAAAGACAATCTGATACAGGGCAAGTAGCAGATTGAGCCATGTAGTGGAATGAAGTCTGGAAGGCCTTTTCAGGTATCCCTTCAGGAGCCATTCGAGATAGAGTTTATGCCTTAAAAGACCAAAGACAAGCTCTTTAAGAAAGGCCCTGTCAGCCTCGTTTAGCCCCTGGTAGGCATCCTGTAGAAGAGGTCTCAGAGGTTTCTTTTTTACTAACACTTCGTTTAATATAAATAGCGCCCTTTTCCTGCTGTCTGGTTTATCTCTTACAGCCATGAAGATTATTATCACACAAAAGGGCAGGCTTTGACCATCTACGAAGACGATTTGACAAACAAAGGCCTATTATTTTAGAATTGTTATCTGAAAATTTTCGGGAAGGTGGTGTGGTATGACTAAGTTTGCTAAAAAGGGAGAGGTTGAAAGAAAGTGGTATGTGGTAGATGCATCAGGTAAGGTGCTTGGGCGTCTGGCCTCTAAGATAGCCACCTATTTAAGAGGCAAGCATAAACCACAGTTTACGCCCAATGTGGATACAGGTGATTTCATCGTTGTGATTAATGCAGAAAAGGTTATGCTTACTGGTAAGAAGCTTGATAAAAAGGTCTACTATCACCATACCGGTTATCCAGGTGGGCTGAAGGCTGAAACTGCCAGGCAGAAGCTGCAGAGGAAACCAGAGGCTGTAATAATGGACGCTGTAAAGGGAATGCTTCCAAAAAATCGTCTTGGCCGTAAGATGTTGAAGAAACTGAAGGTTTACAGAGGCCCAGAACATCCACACCAGGCACAGAAACCTGAAACATTGAATATATAAAAGGGGTGTAACTTATGGGTGATATACTTTATCAGGCAACAGGCAGGAGAAAGACATCGGTAGCCAGAGTAATAATGAAACCTGGTACTGGTAAGATAATTGTTAATAAAAAGCCAATGGAGGAGTATTTCCCAAGAGAGACCCTCCAGATGATAATCCGTCAGCCACTTAATCTTGTTGGTATGCCCAACAAGTTTGATATAATGGTCAATGTCAAGGGGGGCGGTCTTTCAGGACAGGCCGGTGCCATCAGACACGGTATTGCCAGGGCACTCCTGCTGGTTGACTCTGATCTGCGTCCAAATCTCAAGAAAGAGGGCCTTCTTACCCGTGACCCAAGGATGAAGGAGAGGAAGAAATACGGTCTGAAGAAGGCCAGGAAGAGATTCCAGTACTCCAAGAGATAATAATCTCCTCAGGCCTCTAATGACAAAAATAGCAATATGTGGTGGAAGTGGATATACAGGGGGAGAACTGCTCAGAATCCTTCTTGGGCATCCTGATGTAGAGATTGTTGCCGTAACCTCAGAGCGTTCTGCTGGAAAGGCAGTTGATCAGTATTTTCCACATTTCAAGGGTTTAACAGACCTTAAATTTGTCCCTTTAGATAAAGAGAGCCTTGTTAAAAAGGCTGATCTCTTTTTTCTTGCCCTCCCACATGGTGCCTCACAGCAGGCAGTGGATTATTTTGTTAGAGCAGGTAAAAGGGTTATAGACCTTTCAGCTGATTATCGATTAAAAGACCCTGAGGTTTATACACAGTGGTATGCGGTTGAGCATACATACAGGACAACCCTTAGAAAGGCTGTCTATGGTTTGCCAGAGATTCATAGACGGAAAATAAAAAAGGCCCAGCTGGTGGCTAACCCTGGCTGTTATCCTACATCAGCCATACTTGGGCTTTATCCGGCACTGAAGGCCGGTATTGTGTCAACAGAGGGTATTGTAATAGATTCAAAATCCGGCACCTCAGGTGCTGGCAGAAAGGCTGATGTGGCCTATAATTTTTGTGAGGTAAATGAATCTTTCAGGGCCTATGCTGTCTCTACTCATCGGCACACACCAGAGATCGAACAGGAGCTTTCATTGATTGCAAAGGCCGATGTGAAGGTGAATTTTACTCCCCATCTTTTGCCTGTTAACAGGGGAATACTGACCACTATTTATGCCCCACTGAAAAACAGGGAAATATCTGATAAAGAGGTTGTTAGCCTTTACAAAAAGGCATATAAAAAGGAGCCCTTTGTAAGGGTTTATGAAGAGGGATTGCCGGATATCCGTAATGTAAGGGGTACCAATTTTTGCGATATTGGTATCAAAGTAAACAGGCGAACAGGCACTTTGATAGTGGTGGCGGCAATAGATAATTTGATTAAAGGTGCATCAGGGCAGGCAGTGCAGAATATGAACATCATGCTTGGCCTTGATGAGCAAACCGCCCTTTCAACCATTGCCATTTTGCCTTGATCTATGGATGAAATAAAGGTCCCATCGAAAATCCTTTCAGAGATAGTCGAGCATGCCAGACAGGGTTATCCAGAGGAGGTCTGCGGAATACTTGCTGGCAAAGAACAAAGGGTAAACACAATCTACAGGATGACCAACACCGAGCACTCCCCTGTTAGTTACTTCATGGATCCAAAGGAGCAGTTTCAGGTAATGAAGGATATGAGGCAAAAGGACCTTCAGATGCTTGCAATATACCATTCCCATCCAGATTCTGTGGCCTACCCATCGGCAAAGGATGTCAGGCTTGCCTTTTACGATGATGTGGCTTATATTATAGTAAGCCTTGCAGAGGAGCCCCCGGAGGTAAGGGCCTTTGAGATTAAGGAGGGAAAGGTTAGAGAGATAAAATTAATAGAGATAAAGGAGCAGTAGCATGAAAAAGGTAGGTTTTATATACGATGATGTCTTTTTAAGACACACGCCACCTGGATGGCATCCAGAAAACCCGGACAGACTAAAGGGGATTATTAACAGGCTTGAATCCTCAACTTTTGCCAAAGAGGTAATTCATATAAGGCCTAAAAAGGCCACCCATGATGAGCTTGCTGCTGTGCATTCACAGGGTCATATTGAGCGTGTTTCAAATACCAGGGAAGGCTATCTGGATCCAGACACATACATGTCTGAGGGAAGCTACGAGGCAGCCCTGTATGCTGCAGGGGCAGTAATTGAGGCAATTCATCAGATTAAGCAAGGCGAGATAGAACGGGCCTTTTGTGCTGTCAGACCTCCAGGGCATCATGCCGAGCATGACCGGGCAATGGGATTTTGTTTGTTTAACAATGTTGCCGTAGGGGCAAGGGCTGCACAGCGAGAGGGATTCGAAAAGGTGCTTATAATTGATTTTGATGTTCATCATGGAAATGGCACTGAACATATCTTCGAGGAGGATCCAACGGTTTTCTATTTCAGTACTCATCAATACCCTCACTACCCTGGCACAGGCGGAAGAAACGACAGGGGAAAAGGCCCTGGAGAGGGATTTACAATGAATATTCCTCTGCCGGCAGGCACAGGGGATAAGGAATTCAAGGGCATATATAATGATGTGCTTAAAGAGGTGGCTGATGAGTTCAGGCCTGATATAGTGCTTGTCTCTGCTGGCTACGACATCCACATAGAGGACCCTCTTGCCAGTCTTAATGTTACTAACGAAGGTATTATGGAGATAGTAAGAGGGATAAACCGTTCCTGTCAGGGAGTGCCGATTATATACTCCCTTGAAGGTGGTTACAACATAAGGGCACTTTCCACATCTGTACTGATCACAATAGAAGAGCTTCTCTACGATTGAATTACAAGGGGGCTTTTGATATAATTAATCAGCACATCATGATTGAAAAGAAGATCGTTTATTTTGAAAAACCAGGTAGAGAAAATACTGAGGCCTGCCTGAAGGTTGCCCTTGAAAGACTCGAAGAAGGTGATATAAAGGATGTTGTGGTGGCAACCACCTCGGGTGAGACAGGTCTTTTGTTTGCAGAAGCACTAAAAGACAGAGACATAAATCTTATTGCAGTAACCCACTCCTATGGATTTAAAGAACCAAACACCATTGAAATAAGCCCTGAAATGGTTGAGAAAATAGAATCCCTTGGTGCCCGCGTCTATACTGGCACAATGATAACCCACTCTCTTGAAACCGCTTTTACAAAGAAGTTCAGTGGTCTGTATCCAACGCTGATGGTTGCTCAGTCACTAAGAAGATTTGGTGAAGGGCCCAAGGTCTGCTGCGAGATTGTTATGATGGCTGCTGATGCCGGTCTGGTTCCCGAAGGAAAAGAGGTATTGGCAGTGGCAGGCACTGCAAGAGGAGCCGACACGGTGATGACAATAAAAGCCGCGGCATCAAAGAGGTTTCTTGATTTAAAGGTCATGGAAATACTTGCAAAACCGAGGGGATAGATTATGAGAGCTAAAGAATGGATTGAACAGGCAAAGAGGACAATATCTTCGGCAGAGCATTCAATTGCTGGTGGATATTTCGAGGATGCCTGTTTTCTTGCTCACCATGCAGCGTTGCTTGGTGCAATGGCACTTGCAACACGCCGTAGTATAGTGGATACAGGCTCATCTGTGTACTTCATACTCTCAAAGGTTGACAATGCAACCAAGGATATTCTTCATAAGGCACGAATGCTCGATACATTCTATCTGCCATCCCGTTTTCCTTACTGTTTTGAAAAGGGCACACCAAAGGATTACTTTGATGAAGATACCGCCAAGGAGGCAATAGTTAATGCAAAGGCCATCCTGGGATTTATTGAGGAAGAACTGGGCTGATCTGTTTTTCTTTGAGCCCCTGTCAGAGTTTATCAACAGGCTCCATGAAGACCGTGGAGCAGAGTTACAACTTCTGGCTATGTTTGATCCTGTTCAGGAAGAGGTGCCACCAGCAAAACCACCAGTTTACCTGCTTTTGCTTTACAACAGAGATGTGGACCTGATAAAGGAAAATCTCTTCTTAAAAGAGCACGACCCATCGGGTATGTTCGATTTCTTCAGCTACAGTGTGGATGCCTTCCGAAGGATGTTAAAAGAGAATAACCCTATTGCTGTAAAGGCCTTCCAGACAGGAGTTGTTCTTTTTGAAAAGGACAATATCCTTGACACCCTAACTAATTAATATCTGTAAGTAAAAGGGCGTTGTTCCTTTTGAGCACTGCTTTTGCTGGACAAATAGATTCATCTACAGAGTTATCCATGATTTTCAGCAGGGCTTCCTTCTTTTTCTCGCCTGATAGTATAAGAAGTACCTCCCTTGCCTTCCAGAAGACGGGCAGTGTTAAGGTGATCCTTGGTGCTATTGGTGAGTTATAAACCGGTACAACCAGTCGGTCGATGATCTTGATAGTTTCTGATTCTGGAAAGATTGATGCGATATGGCCATCCTGTCCTACTCCGGCCACGATCAAATCAAATACACCATCTGTCAGGCTCTCTTTCAATGTATTTTCATATCTTCTGGCCGACTCCTCCGGCTCTGGCAGATACTGAATTGGGAATATCTGTCTGCCAGGGATATTGATGTTTTTTAACAGCTTTTCCCTGAGAAGTCTGTAGTTGCTGTGTTGAGAATCATGGGGGACAGCCCTTTCATCAACAAAAAATATGTGTAGATGCCTCCAGGTAGTATGTCGGTCTTTAGACATTACGGCCCAGAATCCCTCTGGTGATGTTCCACCAGAGAAGGCAATAAAAAAGGGGTTACCCTTTTCAGTTTTTTCAATGTATCTCTTTTTGAAATGTTCGTAGGCCCAGCTGCTCAGTGATTCGTAGTCATGGAATTGTTTTATTTTACCCACCACTCATAACCATCTTTTTTGATAAACTCTTCAGCCTCCCAGGGCCCCCAGGTGCCAGCTTTGTAGTCGTGAATATGAAAAAGTAGAAGCCTTTTACTTTTTTCAAGAAACTCTAAAACCGGAGAGAAAAATTCCCAGGCAATCTCAACACCCTCCTGCCCCACAAAAAGCAGGTGATCTCCTCTGATACAGTCCATTAACACCCGTTCATAGGCCTCAGGCAACTCAGCTCCATAGTCTTTATAAGAGAAATTCATTACAACATCCCTGAAGCATAGTTTTGTACCAGGTATCTTTGTCTGGAAGGTTAGCTCTATTGCCTCATCTGGTTGAATCCTGAAGACAAGCACATTTGGCTTTATCTCACCAGAGACTATGTTTTTAAAGATTGAATGAGGTACCGTTTTGAAATGTACAGAAACCTCTGTTATCCTTTTTGCCAGCCTTTTTCCTGAGCGAAGATAAAAGGGCACTCCCTGCCAGCGCCAGTTGTCAATGAAAACCTTCATAGCTGCAAAGGTTGGAGTTTTAGAGTCCTTTCTTACACCTGGCTCGTCCCTGTAGCCTTTTATGGTTTCACCGTTTATTGTATTGCCAATATATTGGCCAAAGATGACATATTCAGGAACATCCTTTTTGGTAATATGCCGTAAGGACCTGAAGACCTTGACCTTTTCCTCTCTGATTCTTTTAGGTTCAAACAACGCAGGTGGCTCCATTGCAATAAGACTCAGAAGCTGTATTATGTGATTCTGGAACATATCCCTTATAATACCTGCCCTGTCGTAATAACCTGCGTTGT
>JAADIE010000026.1 GCA_013151495.1 Nitrospirota bacterium
GAATAATCTCTGCCACATGCCTTACAGTGATAGAGATAGACCTTCTTTGTCTGTAAAGGCTTACCCTGAAACGGCCTATTTCTGGATAGGTTACGGCAAAGTCATAATCACCCCTTTTTTCAAATATGCTCCATCCCTTTTCTGATAACATCTCTCTGGCATATCGTTCACAATCTGCCGGAGTCAGGTTTTCAAGAGAGGCCCTTATAACCTCGTTGTTTAACTTAATAGAAGGAGGAACTCCTGCTGTTAAAAGCATATCGGTTGCCTCAGATTTGGCCAGATACTTAAGCAGGGTGATTATATTTGGTGGTTTTTTCTTCTTTTCCTTTTTTAGCTCCCTTTCTATATCCTCAGCACGAAGAACCTCAAACTTGCCTGAACTCAGACTCTTAATTGCTGCCTCCATCTGAGCTGAAGGTACCACCACAGGCTGTACCTTTCTGCCAAGGGTAAACTCCACCTCATTGAGGGTCATCATATCATTGGGATTAACCATTGCCAGGGTTACTCCAGATTCGTCAACCCCGATGGGCAGGACTTTCATGGTCTTAATCTTGTCAATGGGTAAAAGCTTGAGTACTTCAGGGTCTATATCCAGTTTGAGAAGGTTTGCTGATGGTACACCAAGTTGTTTGCTCAGAAAGTTCAGCAGATCGTCGGTTGTTATAAAACCCATCTCTATCAGGATCGAACCTATCTGACCGCCAACCTGAGCCTGCCTTCTTAAAGCCTCTTTAAGCTGATTTGTGGTAATTAATCCATACTCAACAAGCAGTTCTCCCAGGCGAGGTTTTTTTTCTTCCATCAAAAAGCTCCTTCAGGATTAATAGATAGTTATTAAACTTTTAACACAAGACAGAGTTAAAGTCAACTAAAAAGCTTCTTGTATCTGTTTCGAACCTCTTTAAGTTTGCCACAGGTGAAATCTCCTTCAGGGCATGGACCAGATATACATCCTGGGCCTGCCTTATGGAAAATAGTCGGTGCCACCTTTTTTACGAGCTTTAGCATCTCTTCAGCCATGGCCCTTATTTCCCACTGGGCCCTGAGACAACAGCGCTGTTTAAAAAAGTGCAGAAGTTCCCTTGCATTCATTGTTACTATTATCTTGGTTTCACAGGCATTTGGGAGCACAAATCTGGCATCCTGGTTGGCTGCTTCTCCCTTGAGTCCCTTTTCATTAAGTCTTTTTACGATGTGATTATAGACTTCCTGCGCTTGATTCATAAATTCTTCAAAGTATTTCCTCAATTCAGGATCTTCTTTGATCGTTGGGGGGATTATGTAATCAAAGCCAGACTCTTCGCTTACATAGCGCTGAGATTGTTGACTGTATGAGGCGATTCTGTGTCGTACCAGCTGATGAGAACACGCTCTGGAGATTCCTTCGATTGCAAAAGTGAAAGAGGCGTGCTCGATAGGGCTCAGATGCCCCATATTCATAAGTTTTTTTACAAAGCCCTGCTGATCTTTCTTCTTTATTTTTTCTGTCAGTGCCTCTATATCAGACGGGCTGTAACAGAGCTTGGCTGCAAGTGCCACTGTCTCTTCAGGCTCTGGAGTATGCCTTAGTAAAATTACCTTCAGTTTCGCCTCTTTCATGATACCCTTTTCCTCCTTGAAGAAATTAATCTAATTTAGCATATTGGTGCTTAAAATCTCCTGTAGAACTCTGGCTATTTCAGTAAAGATTAAATCTCTGGTTTTATCGTTTATTTCAAAGAGCTGAGAGTCTACTCGATGTTTTACCTCTTCTATTAAACCGCCACCTTTTAACGACACAGTTGCTACAACAATCTTCTCAGAGTCAAGGAGTTTCCGGGTAAGTGATATAAAGTACTTTGAAAAGCACTCCATCTTTCCGATTTCATCTATAATCACAAAGTTAGCCCTTTTTAGATGAGGCTCAAGGTCTATCAGGAATCTCTCAAAGGCCTCTAAATCTACAGAGTATCTCGAAACCCTGTAAGGTGTATTGAGGTCTTTGTGGGCAAGTGTTATTCTGTGGCCTAAAAAGGAAACGATCCTGAAACCTACCCTGCTATCATGCTCACGAATTTCCTCCGTATAAAAACCAACGGGATGATGATCCTGAAATCTTGTCCACAGCCTTTTAACTAATGTAGTTTTCCCTGTTGCAGGTCTGCCGGTTATTAAAATGTTTTTCATTACAATGATTATACTAAAAAGGTCTTATTTACAGCTGTTATATTAAGTTTACCCCTTCAGGTTTTTCATGATTTTGCTTGTTACAAAGAATATTGTTTAGGGTATAATACTTATCCAAAACAATTTCATATTCTGGAGGAGTGAAATGAGCAGGGTAGTTATCATAATGGGGTCAAAAAGCGATCTGGAGTGGTCTAACAGGATAAAAGAGGTACTGGAGGGGTTTGGCGTTGAAGTGGTTATGAGGATTTCGTCAGCCCATAAAACTCCACTTGTATGCCATGAGATTATCAGAAAATACGAAAATGAAGGGGTGGTTTTCATAACAGTGGCTGGAAGAAGTAATGCCCTTGGTGGATTTACTGATGCCCAGACCTATTGTCCTGTCATATCTTGTCCACCCAGAGGAGGACTCTGGGATGTGGACATATATTCAAGTCTAAGAATGCCTTCTGGAGTAGCACCAATGGTGGTAACCGAGCCTGATGGGGCTGCCCTGGCAGCTGCCAAAATACTTGGACTTTCAGATCCAGAACTCAGGAAGAAGGTTCAGGCCTATCAGGAAGACTCAAGACAGAAAATAATAAAGGCAGATGAGGAGATAAAAAATGGGTAGCGTAAAGGACCTGGAGATTTTAAAAGAGCCTACAGAGAATGAAACCGGTATTGGAAGGTTTCATTTCTCAGATCGTTACTCGGTTTTTGATTGGGGCGAGATGCCGGATCATATTCCCGAAAAAGGTAGTTCTATTGCACTGTTAAGTGCCTACTTTTTCGAAAAACTAAAAGAAGAAGGACTTCAAACCCATTATCTTGGACTGATAGAGGATGATTCAGTAAAGAATCTGTCTGAACTGAAAGGGCCTTCATCAGTAATGCAGATAAGATTGCTCAGAGTACTAAAGCCCCCTTTAAAAGGGGATTCCTATGATTATAGTCTCTATAAATCTGTGAGAGGAAACTTTCTTATTCCTCTTGAGATAATTTACAGGAACTCTCTACCCGAGGGCAGTAGCGTGTTTAAACGACTAAAGAGTGGACAGCTGAAGCTCGAGGATATTGGACTAACCGAGATGCCGGAACCCGGCCAGAGACTGGCAAGGCCGATTTACGATGTTTCTACAAAACTTGAGGTAACCGACCGTTATATAAACTGGGCAGAGGCTCAGGAGATAGCAGCTCTATCGGATGCAGAGGTAAGGGAATTGAGGGATATAGCCCACAGGATAAACCAGTTGATTACAGAGGAGTTTGAGAAGATAGGACTGCGGAACGAGGATGGTAAGATTGAGCTGGGCTTTGATCCGGAAAGAAGAATGATTCTGGTGGATGTGCTGGGAACGCTGGATGAGTGTAGGTTCACTTACAGGGGGCTTCAGGTAAGTAAGGAGATAGCAAGGATCTATTACCGCAAGACCGACTGGTATGCTGAGGTAGAGGAGGCTAAAAGAAAAGATCGGATGAACTGGAAGGCTCTTGTGAAAACTCCACCACCCCCTCTGCCAGAAAGGCTCAAAGAGCTGATATCCTTTGCATATCAGCGTTGTACCAACGACATAACTGGCCGACAGTGGTTCCCTGAAGTGCCAACAATAAGTGAGATAATGGATGAAATAAAGGGGTATATTTCATAAAGTCAGACCGAGCCATTTGCCCTTTTTGATAATACGATATTCTGAGATGCCCTGGGAGGCTAAAAATCTAAGTAGCTCATGCTCCTGTTCTATTAGTATGCCCGATAGTATAATATTGCCGCCCTTATCAAGTAGTCTTTTCAGTTCTTTAAAGACTCCTGTAATGCCTTTAAGTGTTAAGTTTGCCACCACTATGTCAAAATGCCCTTTGAGGGCTGAAGGTGATGCCTGTACAAGTAAGATATCTCCGGTCTTGTTAATCTCTTTATTTTTTATAGCAGCCTTTATTGCATCGTGGTCAATGTCTATTGCAACCACCTTTTTTATTCCCAGCTTCATTGCTGCTATGGCAAGGATGCCCGAGCCTGTTCCAACATCTAACAGAGACATTGGTTTTCTGCTCGAAAGCCTCTCTATTTCCTCAAGACAGAGCCTGGTAGTTTCATGCTGACCCGTCCCAAAGGCCATTCCAGGCTCTATAATCACCCTGACTCTTTTACCAGCATAACTGTGCCATGGTGCCAAAATGATCAGACTTCTACCAACTTCAACAGGTCTGATAGACTTCTGCCAGCTCCTGTTCCATTGTTGAAACTCCCCTTTTTTAAGGCTCCAGTCAACCTGTCCCTTTAGACCAAGCTCTACGAGCTCTTTTTTTAATCTGGAAAACATTAAACTGAACTGCATTGCACTGTCATGATCCTGAAAATAGATTAACATCCTGTTATTTTCAATCTGGATACCCGAACTGTTAAGACTGTGGGCCAGAGCGGTTACTGGTTCCTTAAGATCGGAGCTGCAATAAAGATCAATAAACCAGTAAAAGGATCTTTTCATTTTATAAATTATTTTTATAGCAGTTAAAATAAATTTTAAAAACTCTATTGTTTATAATATCATAAATATCCTATTTACAAAATTGTAGAATTGAAAAACATTTTGAAGAGGTGGAGCCATGGAATTAGAGGTAAGAATTGGAAACAAGGATTATTCTCTATCAGTGGACAATCCATTTAGACTGGATGCCAGAGGGGTTGCTCAGGAGATAAAGGAGCACTTCAGCGAAAGGGCAGAGGAATTGAAGGGTATTGATATAGAGGGGCTTTTACCACGAATGATAAAGGGTGTTTTTGGCTGTGAGGAGGGATGTCCGGCTGATGCCAAGAGGCTGGTATCAGAGGGCTATGGTGGGTTTCATCTCGAGTATATTGAAGGGGGTATCCTGTCGGCAACATACGGTTTAAGTAATGGCGAAAGGCTTGAGGTAAAGGTCTTTCCTGATTTTTAGCCAACCTCTTCAAGGGCCTGCAGCCCCTGCTGGGCATCCTGATTTGAGCGGTCGAGGCTGAGGGCCTTTTCAAACTGTCTGCGAGCACGTTTTTTAAGACCAGCCTTCAGGTAAATGTTTCCGAGATCTGAGTAGTACTCGGAATTATACTGATCGAGCTTGATAGCCTCGAGCAGGGCCTCTTCAGCCTGTTTAAGCCTCTTGGGGATATGTGTAAGTGCCTTTGATAGATAAGACCAGTATTTGGGCTCCGTTGGATCAAGTCTGGTTGCCCATCTGAAGGCCTCTGCTGCCAGCCAGTAATTGCCACCCTTCATTTCTTTAATTCCACGCTTGAACTGTCTGAGGGCCTGAACTTCAGGTGGTACCTCTGGAGGAGCTTGTTCTTCCTGAGGTTGGACCTCACTCTGTTCATTTGCTGTGCCATCCTTTATTGATCTGTATGCCTTTGTTAAGGCATCGAAGATGTCAGTTAGCTTTTCTTTAAAACCCTCCAGGTTAATCTGAACATATCTATCCGGATGGTATCTTTTAGCAAGATGGTAATACTGCTTTTTTGCATCTGAGGGTGTGCTATCAGGGCCGAGCCCAAGCAGTTCATGGGCTGAAAGGCTGTTAAGTTTGCTATGTAGTTCTTCGATCTCAGCAATAAGCTCCTTCATCTCGGCTGATAAAGGTTCAGACTGTTTAGAATCCTCTGAAGGAGCAGTTTTTTCATCTAACTGAGTGGTTTCCTCAAGAATTCCAATAGAATAGAGTACATAAAGGGTTTTCAGGGCTGTGAAAGAACCCTGTTTTGAATTATTCAGGATCTCTTTGATCGTCCGCTTGCCATCAACCAGTGAGAGTATCTCCTTGTCGGCCTGATCAAGTTTTATTTCCTGGAATACTGCAGCCCTATCCTTGCTAATACTCAGGACCGTATCCATCGGGGGCATCTCCCTCTGTATCCTGGTCCAGTTATTGATCCTTTTTACACCCTCATAAATTAGATCGCCCATGCCGATCTTTAGAGTGATTACCTCGTCAGGGGGTACCTCATTTTCTAAAAACTCATACTCTCCCTCCTCAAGCTGAAACAGGCTGTATACGATTTCCTGAACCTGGTACTTAACACTCCAGAAAAGCTCCTTTGGTGTCAGGTAACCGAGTTCCACTAAGATGGCCCCCTGCCGTTTACCTGTCTTTTTAAGTAATTCAACCGATTTTTCATATTGCTCCAGATTGATCTTGCCTATCTTGAGGAGTACCTCGCCAAGCCTGTCATCTTCATAATCTGAGGACGCAAATATGATATTTCCGGAAATAAAGTAAAGCTTTTTAGTAAAAAGACTTGTACTGACCCGCAGGGTACCTGTCTTTTTTTCTCTATTTAATAAAACGAGTAGTCTTGGAAGACTGTGTTCTCTAAGATTTCCCTTTTTCGGTGGTGTTTTTTGTGTCTGCATTTGATTTCTTTTTACTCCCCTCCATTGCCTTCAAACATTCATTTGCCCTCAACCGTTCAGTCTCAAGCTCCAGTGTTAGTGTATCGACCTGAAGCTGAAGTTTTTTAATGGTATTATTTAAATCAAAGGTCTTTTTTTGCAAGCTTACAATGTAAAAGCCACAAATCAACAACAGTAAGAGCAGGAATATAAGTATCCCTCCGTAGTTCTTTCCGGTTCGGTGAACCTCTTCTAATTCCTTTTCTAATTTTGTTTTTTCATTCAATGGTATCTCTTTACTTCAAATCTATAAATATCTACATCTGGATCATCTGGATGAATTCCAGCCTTTAGCTTGGCTATCCGTAGCTGCTCTTCAACGGTATTTACCCCTTCCAGATCAGGTAGCAATAGCCCCTTCTGAAAGCCCTTGGAAACTATTACACCATAATGTTTTGGATCCAGTTCACTCAGATCCTCTACCTTTTCAGGCTGTGAAAGTATATCAACAGAGTAGTCTATTTCGTCAAGTTCTTCCTCGGTTACAGGCTGAAAACGGGGGTCCTGTGTGGCTGCTGCTATGGCATTTTTAATTATCTCCTTTGCAACATTTTCAGTAGTTGGCAAAAAGGTACCTATGCATCCCCTGAGTTGACCATGCTTTTTTAAGGATACAAAAACACCTGCCTGTTGTTTCATCTCGGGCGTGAGTTCTTCAGGGGGTTCGATTACCCGTCGGTTTTTTACATACTCCTCAATGGCCTTTCTGGCAAGCCTGACCAGGGGATGCATTACTTTCTCCTTAGTAATGCATATTCAGAAAGACAGTAAAGCTCGTCCTTTTGTCTTGAGGATGGAAATATATCAAGAGATTTTTTTGCCTCCTGCACAAACTGCTCCGCCCTTTTCATGGACTCCTCTATGGTGTTGTATTTCCTGAACAGGCTGTTTATCTCGTTTAAGGCCTCTTTGGTAATCGCCTCGGAATGATTGATTATCTCTTTGACCCGTGAGCGTTCGGTATCTGAGCATCTTCTTAGCAGGCATATAAGAGGCATGGTAATCTTGCCTTCATCCAGGTCCTTGCCGAGTTTTTTCCCAAGCCCCTCCTCGTCTGCCATGAAATCCAGTATATCATCAACCATCTGGAAGGCTATGCCTGTTTTCATGCCGTAGACCTCAAGGGCATCTATGGCCTCCTGACTAACACCACCAAGTATTCCGCCTATCTTGCAGGCAGCTGAAATCAGGGCACCTGTTTTTGAGGAGATTATTTGAAGGTATTCCTCCTCTTTTACCTCAGGGTCACCAATTTTACTTAGTTGCAACAACTCACCCTCGGTCATACGGGTCGTCGCCTGCGAGAGGGCCTCCATTATTGGCTGGCTCTTCTGGGCCACTGCAATGCGCAGGGCATTTGAATATAAAAAATCACCAACAAGCACTACTATCTGGTTTCCCCATATACTATGGGCAGTGGGCTTGCCTCGTCTGAGCTCGGCCCCATCCACTACATCGTCGTGAAGAAGTGATGCCGTGTGTATTGCCTCAATTATACTGCCAAGGACTATCCTGGAATACCCTCGGTAGTTGCAAAGTTCAGCACTAAGTATAAGGAACAACGGCCTGAGCCGTTTGCCACCGCTTTTTACTATATGGTTGCCAATAGCAGGAATCAGAAATGCATTGCTTTGAAAGAGATTCAGAAGCTCCTTTTCAACCTTTTTTAGTTCTTCATTGTAGGAGGTAAATACATCGTTTATATCGCACAGAAGTTTAGCCATGCCTTTTCCCTCTTAAATTATGTTTAAAAAAGGGGTCCTTGTCAAGCCTTAATCCGTAGCTCCTCCAGATTAACCCCTCTGTATGTTAGTTTTTTAATATCTTTTGGTCTGAAAGCCCCTTTTTCGGTTATTATAGCTGTAACATATTTTGCCGGGGTAACATCAAAGGCCATATTAAGTACCTTTACCCCGTCCGGTGTTATTTGTTGCCCTCTTATATGTGTAACCTCCTCATCAGGTCTCAACTCTATAGGAATCATATCGCCAGAGGGTATGGAAAAGTCTATACTGCTAAGTGGTGCTGCCACATAAAAGGGTATATCGTTTTCTCTGGCAAGTACTGCAACCATATAGGTGCCTATCTTGTTTGCCACATCACCGTTGCGGACCGTTCTGTCTGTGCCAACAATACAGAGATCTATCTCACCTTTACGCATGAGGGCTCCAGCAGAGTTGTCGGTAATCACGGTAACATCCACGCCTGCCTGCATCAGTTCCCAGGCAGTAAGTCTTGCCCCCTGAAGTACTGGCCTTGTTTCGTCTGCCACCACCCTGACACTTTTTCCCTGCTCTTTTGCAACCAGAATAGGTGCAGTGGCTGTACCATAACCACCTGTAGCCAGGGCACCGGCATTGCAATGGGTTAAAACAGTATCTCCGTCCCTAATAAACTGGGCTCCCCAGATGCCAATAGCCTTGTTTACCTCTATGTCCTCCTCAAGTATTGCCTTGGCTTCGTCGATCAGTAGTGCCTTAAGCCTGTCTATTGATTCATCCCGGTTTTTAAGAAGGAGCTTCTTCATCCGCTCCATTGCCCATTTTATATTTACGGCTGTCGGTCTTGTCATTAAAAGGGTATCCATGATTGGCTCAAGGGCCTTCATGAATTCATCAAAGCCAGAGGCAGATATATCCTGGGCTGCCCTTGCAAGCCCCATGGCTGCTGCAATACCAATAGCCGGTGCACCGCGTATCTTGAGGGTCTTTATTGCGTCAGCAACAAGCAAATGGTCTGTACAATCAATAAAGGTGACCTCATGGGGTAGTTTGCTCTGATCAAGTATCCTTACCCTGTCATCAATCCATTCAACAGCCTTTACCATAACGGTAGAAATTATAACATACCCTTTACAAATAACACATAAAATTCTGAGTGTTAAAGAGTTAGTTGACCAGTTTACTATTAATCGACATCGGTTCAGAAAAGATATAAAAAGTTGGTGCCTGATCTTTTTGAGAGCTGAAAAATTAAGCAGGTAAAAGTAAAGAAGTACAAGTGATGGATGAAAAACTTAACCCATTGAATTATCGATAAAAATCTATATAATAAAGGAGACTATTAAAGGTAATCTCCAGGGTATTAACGGCACGTGGTATAGACATATTTACCACCCTGTTTTGATAAGAGGAATTTAGTAAATAGGCCGACTTTTC
This sequence comes from Nitrospirota bacterium, assembly GCA_013151495.1. GTDB lineage: Bacteria > Nitrospirota > Thermodesulfovibrionia > Thermodesulfovibrionales > JdFR-85 > JAADIE01. The sequence continues at coordinate 9,740 of JAADIE010000026.1, forward strand.
TTAGAAGTTCTTCCATTAGCAGTACTGGGAACTTTAATACATGAGCATTTACCATTAAATACTTTTCTTTGAACTTCTCATAAGGTGTCTTCCCTTGCATTGCCTTACCATAACTGGGTCTATAAAAGTTCCAAGTGTCCTGCCACCTCTGAGCCCTTTCTAAAAACTCCATTCCATTGTTACACCTTTGAGCATGAATCATTAAAAAATACTCATCATCCACCCTGTGTGAATTCTCCACTATCGCCATCAAATATGTCGCCCCAGGCGGTATCGCTTCAACCTCTACCCCAAGTACACCCAACAGTTTATTCCACCACTGAAGTTTCCTTCCACTACCAGAACAAAACTCAGGACCATTGTCCATCCTTATCCTTATCCGATGCCTTACATTGTGCGCCCTTAGCCAAAGCACCACTAACACTATGAACATCAAACCAAAAACAGAACTGAGTTCATAGGAATAGGCTGTAAACCTCATCCTCGTGCACACATCTATCATATTCCATTCATATCTGGGCAAATTATGCCCCTTCATGTGCTCATATACATCCTTAGGCAAGCTCCTCTTGTCCAGTAAATGCTTCGTGTCTAATTGAAATTCCTCAAAGGGTATCAATGCCTCATAGTCATACAATGATCTCTGACTTCCATTTCCTGCCTTCCGCTTCCTCGGTGTTACTTTATTCCTCTTCAGGATCGCCTTTATTGTGTTCTCTGATATCTTTATACCGTACTTCCTGTACAGATGGCTGCAAAGCCTACGGTATCTGTAGCCAGTCTTCCTGCCCACTTTTACTATAAACTCCTCCAGAGCATGCTCTGTCTTTCGAGGACTGCGGTGAGGTCTTCTACTGAGATCTTCAAGGGGCCCCTCCCTGGCCCTTCTTACTGTCTGCCTTGATATGCCCAATATCCTGGCTGTTTTGCTTACATTGCCACCATTTCGCTTTAAAACCCCCCTCACTAGCTGCCTCGCCTTAGAGGGTTCAATTCTCCGGAGTTCATGATATAAAATATCCATATATGTGTATCACCTCCACGACGGTAGTGGTCTTGGCACCCTGTGCCAGGGTGCCCCTGCTTTTTTTAGAATTGCCAAAATCCTACTTAAAGTTTCAACCCTACTTATCCGTTCTCCTGTCTTTCCTTCTTCTATGTGTATTGTTTTTCTCTTAGAGTGGTAAATATCTCTATACCTATCTACG
>JAADIE010000055.1 GCA_013151495.1 Nitrospirota bacterium
ATAAATTCTCTTGAGCGTGAACCAATCTCCGTTGGATTTTTTGATTTCAGTATCCTTCCATCTTTTGAGAGAATTCTTAATGACCTGATCTCCTCACCTTTACCAATATTTTCTAATATGCTCTGTACCTCATTTGACTTTCCTGCCCTCATAGCCGATGCAATACTTCTCTCTATTAGTGAACTGATCATGGTTGCATCTTCAAGCTTTCCCTCCATAAGTTTTTCCTGCTGCACTTTAATAGTTATAGTTGTGGAAAGGCCTAAAATGACCAGAACTACCAGACATATTATTGTTATGATCTTTGTCTTCAATAGCATCCTTACATATCTCCATTTTGCATCTCTGCAAAATATGTGCCTGATAGAAACATCGTAATTGCCCCCAAAAGAACCATAATTTTCTGATAATTATAACTTTAAGTGTGTCTTTTCACACAAAACTGGTGATTTTTACTCAACCACGCAACTTTTGTCTACATATAATTAAGTTCAAAACCTTCTGTGTTATAATACGAGACTATGGGGAAACCGGTTGTAGCCATTGTAGGAAGACCCAATGTGGGTAAATCAACACTCTTTAATCGTATTGTAAGGGCACGAGAGGCGATTGTTGAGGATACCCCTGGTGTTACAAGGGATCGAATATATAAAACTGCCAAATGGGACGACAGAGAGTTTATTGTAATAGACACAGGAGGAATTTATCCGGAGGCAACCGATGAGATCGTTGCTCAGACCAAGGAGCAATCTCTCTTTGCCATCCAGGAGGCAGACCTTGTACTGGTACTATTCGATGCCAGAGATGGGTTGACCGAGCTTGATAAAGAGGTTGTCGACCTGCTTAGACCATACAAAAAACCTGTTATCTATGTGGTAAATAAAATAGATAACAAAAATAAAGAGGAGCTTCTATACGACTTCTACAGCCTTGGAGTTGAGGAGCTCCACCCTCTTTCAGCCATCACAGGTTATGGTTTTCCAGAGTTGATGGACAGGGTTGTGGCACTGTTGCCAAAAGTAGAACCCTCTGAAAGCCAGGAAGAAGAACTACCGAGAATTGCTATTGTAGGCAAACCTAATGTGGGAAAATCAACACTGGTGAATGCCCTTACCGGAAAGGAACGGATGATTGTAAGCAGTAGGCCAGGCACAACAAGAGATGCTGTAGACACCGTCTGTAAATACTATGGCAGGAGATACCTTCTCGTGGATACAGCAGGACTAAGGCGGAAGTCCAGGGTGTCCTATGATCTGGAAAAGTATATGGTTGTCCGGGCGGTAAAGTCTATAGATAGTGCTGATGTGGTAATACTCCTGATTGACGCAAACGAGGGTATAACCGAGCAGGATCAGAAGATAGCAAGCCTTATTCATAGATATGGTAAGGGTATTATTATTGCCTTTAACAAGTGGGATCTGGTTAAAGAACCGGATGTAAGGCTTAAGGAGCTAATGAGGGAGTTTTCCTGGAAGTTAGGCTTTATAAGTTATGCTCCTGTAATAACCATATCAGGCCTTAGCCGTAAGCGAACTACCAAGCTTTTTCCTCTGGTTGATGAAATCATTAAAGAACGCAATAAGAGAATACCTACTTCAGAGCTCAACAGATTCAAGGATGATATAGCAGAAAATCTACCCACCCACAAAGGCAAAAGGTTAAAGATCTACTACTGCACTCAGACGGAAACGGCTCCACCTACCTTTGTATTCTTCGTTAACTACCCGGAGGCCTTCAAACCTGAATACATAAGATATATTGAAAAACGTCTACGCGAGCGGTTTGGTTTTATGGGAACCCCAATAAACATAATTATTCGCGAAAGAAAGAGGTGATTTCTTCTATTAGTTCCTCTTTTGTCACTATAAAATCCGGGTTTTTAAGAGAGACTTTATTGTAATTCAGCTCTTCCAGAGTATCTGTTCTCAAAACTCTGGCCCCCATAACCAATACGATTGCATGGCCAGCTGCTGTATCCCATTCCATTGTTGGACCAAATCTGGGATAAAGGTCAGCCTTACCCTCTGCTATCAGGCAGAACTTCAGGGCACTACCTGCACTAACAAACTCGACATTGGGATATTTTTTACCAAGCACCTCAACAAAATCCCTGAGTCTATCTGATCCATGAGACCTGCTACCAACCACCACTATACCATTGCGATGATCATCTTCCTTTTTAGACACCCTGTTTGAATCATCTAAAATGGCATCAACTGAGTAATCCTTCATATCTCTCGTCTTCAACCTGAACACGCCATTAAGCAACGGGCCACCAAGGTACAGCAGTTCCTGAACGGGTATATAGATCATACCAAAGACCGGCTGTCTCTGACTTACCAGTGCAATGTTAATGGTAAACTCACCATTTCGTTTCATAAACTCCTTTGTTCCATCAAGGGGATCAACCAGCCAGAAAAGCCCCCAGCCCTTTCTTCTGTGGTACTCTATATCTGCCTCTTCTTCACTTAAGATTGGTATTTCTTGAAATAAGTCCTTTAATCCCTTAACTATAAGGGCATTAGAGCGATTGTCGGCCTCTGTTAGTGGACTCTTGTCGTCTTTATACTCCACCGAAAAGTCCCTTTCATATACATCCAGGATTTCCCTTCCTGCCTCTGTGGTTAGTTGTACCAGTGCTGGAATTGATTTTCTTAAATCCTCAAACATGCCTGTATTTTAACAGATTTAAGCTCTAAAAAGCCCAGACACCTATTAAAATAGGCCTCTTCGAAAAAAAGATATTGCATTATTTCATAAAAATCTGTAAAATTTCTGTAACAAAAAAATTAAACAAGGAGGATGCCTATGAACAAAGCAGAGCTAATTGAAAAAGTGGCAGAAGCCACTGGCTCATCAAAGGCAGAGGCAGCAAAGGCAGTCAATGCGGTTTTCGAGACGATCACCAAGGCATTGAAGAAGGGTGATTCTGTCACACTCATTGGTTTTGGCACCTTTGCAGTCTCAAAGCAGAAAGCAAGAAAGGGGAGGAATCCACAGACAGGCGAAACCATCAAGATCAAGGCAAGAAAGGTTCCAAAATTCAGACCTGGTAAGGCTTTAAAAGAGGCAGTCGGCGGCAAAAAGAAATAATCGCTATAGTTCGTTATAAATTCATCAGGACAGGGGGCCCAATCTGTAAGTTTTCAATAGTAATCATAAAAGGGCCCCTTTTTATTTTCCTCTTCAGAATTTCCTTGACATTTACCCTCCTAAACAAGTATAAAAGGAGTGTGACCTGCAATTTTTCAGGTTCAGTATTTGAAAGGAGGCTTTAGCAGTATGTCGTATGAAGGAACTGTAAAGTGGTTTAATGAGACGAAGGGGTATGGCTTCATCCAGCGCGATGATGGTCAGGATGTCTTTGTCCATTATACCTCAATCCAGGGCTCAGGGTTTAAGACACTTTCTGAAGGTCAGAAGGTATCCTTTGATATTGTGGAAGGTGAAAAAGGACCAAAGGCAACCAATGTAGTGAAATTGGATTGATCAAAAGCGGTGCCTGCCTCTGGCAGGCACCTTTTATAAATCCTCTGAACGGCTCCTATGAAACTACCTCCCTGGCTTAAAACAAAAAGCATTATTGGCAAACATCACACCAAACAGATACTTCGTAGTTATGGGCTTTCTACAGTTTGTGAAGAGGCCCGTTGCCCAAACAGAGGGCAATGTTTTTCCAAACCTACAGCCACCTTTATGATCCTTGGTGACCGATGTACACGAAACTGTGGATTCTGCTCGGTTACACCCGACAGTCCACAACCACCAGATCCAACCGAACCAGAAAGGGTCGCTAAGGCCGCAGCTGAGATGGGGCTTCGTTATGTTGTAATAACCTCAGTTACCCGTGATGACCTACCCGATGGTGGGGCTTCACAGTTCAGAGATACAATCTTAAAAATACGCCAGTTTCTGCCCCAGGCCAAAGTGGAAGTACTTACCCCTGATTTCAGAGGTAACACTGAAGCACTAAAAACAGTACTTGAGGCATCTCCTGATGTCTTCAACCACAATGTAGAAACCGTACCAAGACTCTACCCGAAGGTCAGACCACAGGCTGATTACATGAGGTCCCTCATGATACTGAAAAAGGCAAAAGAGATAGCCCCTCAGGTACCTACAAAATCCGGCCTTATGGTTGGTCTTGGTGAGACCTTCGATGAGGTAGTGGATGTTATGAAGGATCTTCGAGAGTGTGGTTGTGACATACTTACCATAGGTCAGTATCTTCAACCCAGGAAGGAAAACCTGCCTGTTGTAGAGTACATCCATCCTGATGTGTTCGAGGAATACAAAAGAAGGGCCTATTCAATTGGCTTTAAATATGTAGCCTCGAGTCCACTGGTACGAAGCTCTATGAATGCAGAGCAGATGTACCGGCAGGACTAAACCCTCCAAACTTGAAAATCAAAAAGCCTTTCCGTTATTATTGTCTATCATGAGCGAGATAATAAAGGATCTGGTACAGAAAAACGACTCCAAGATTGTCATGATTGTGCTTGATGGCCTGGGCGGGCTACCAGTAAATGGTACAACCGAGATGGAACTGGCTAATACCCCAAACCTCGATTCCCTTGCCTGGAAATCTGCAACAGGTTTACATATCCCCGTTGAGTTTGGAATAACACCCGGAAGCGGACCAGGGCATCTTGGTATTTTTGGTTATAATCCTGTTCAGTGGCAAATAGGTCGTGGCGTACTTGAGGCATTAGGGCTTGGAATGGAATTAAGAAGTACTGATGTTGCAATGAGATGCAACTACTCTACTGTCAGGGATGGCCTTGTGGTTGACCGAAGAGCAGGGCGTATTCCTACCGAGGAAAGCAAAAAACTGACTCAGAAACTCCAGAGTGAAATAAAACAGATTGACGATGCAGAGGTAATATTTGCCCCTGGAATGGAACACCGCTTTGCAGTGGTATTGAGATTTCCCGAGGAATTACCCCCTGGTTCAGACAGGGTAAACGATACAGACCCTCAAAAGGAAGGAAAGGCCCCAATCAAACCTGTAGGTGAAAATGAAAACTCCCAGAAGGTTGCCAGTATAGCAGAAAAGCTTGTTCAGAAGGCCTCAGAGATACTAAAATCCGAAGAAAAGGCAAACTACATCTTACTAAGGGGTATCTCTCAGGTACCTTCCATACCTTCTTTCAATGAGCAGTTTGGTTTGAGGGCACTGGCAATCGCCGTTTATCCAATGTATCGAGGGCTTGCAAGGCTTATCGGTATGGATACACCCGAGATCGAGGGCGACATCAGAGAGGAACTGGAGTTTTTAAGAAAAAACTATGATAGCTACGACTTCTTCTTTGTACATATAAAAAAGACAGACTCTTATGGTGAAGATGGTAATTTCGAGGCAAAGGCCAAAAAGCTCGAGGAGTTTGATAGTTTTGTGCCGGAGATTCTGGAACTAAAACCAGATGTCTTAATAATAACAGGAGACCACTCTACTCCCTGTATACTTAAAAGTCATAGCTGGCACCCGGTGCCGGTTTTGATCCACTCACCCTATGTGCTTGGTGGTCTCAGCACCGCCTTTACTGAAAGGGAATGCGCTAAGGGTGAGCTTGGTGTTTTCAAGGCCTACCATATATTGCCTCTGGCCCTTGCCAATGCCGGGAGGCTTAAGAAGTTTGGTGCATGAGCAGTAAAACCTACCTTACAGATACCCATTGTCATCTCGATATGGATCCACTGAAAAAAGAGCTCCCCCAGGTCCTCAAGAGGGCAAAGCAGGCAGGGGTTGAAAGGATTCTCTGCATCGGAATAGACGAGGAAAGCACTGAAGAGGCAATCAAGATCTCTAAACAGTACAGGGGGGTTTTTGCAACAGCAGGTTATCATCCCCATGATGCAAAGGACTATCCAGAGGGTTTTGATGAAAGGGTAAAACAATGGGCAAAAAACAATGAGATAGTAGCAATCGGTGAAATAGGTCTTGATTATCATTACGATAATTCTCCCAGAAAGACACAGAGAGAGGTCTTCATAAGGCAGTTAAAACTTGCCCTTGAGGTTGATCTACCCGTAATTATCCATAGTCGTGATGCCCAGGAGGACACATACAGAATATTGAAAGACTCAGGCGTGACCCGTGGTGTGATGCATTGTTATTCCGGTTCTGTAGAGATGGCAGAAAGATTCATGGCCCTTGGCTTTTATATCTCAATAGCAGGCCCTGTTACTTTCAAGAATGCTGATAAACTCCGCAGGGTGGCTCAGGCAATACCTGATGAGTACCTGCTAATAGAAACAGATGCCCCCTATCTGGCACCTGTACCTTACAGGGGAAAACGCAATGAACCTGCCTATCTTGTAAAAACCGCTGAAAAGGTCGCCGAGCTACGGGGTGTAACCCTTGAAGATATCTCCAGAATAACTTCGCTTAATGCAAGCAGGCTCTTTGGTATTGCACCTCTGCCTAAAAAACCGGCTATTGCATACAAGATCAGGAACTCTCTTTATCTGAACATAACGAACCGTTGTAGCAATGCCTGTAGCTTCTGTGTGAAATTCCATACTGACTATGTAAAGGGGCACAACCTTCGACTTACTTATGAACCTGAGCTGGAGGAGCTAAAAAAAGAGATCGGCGATCCCATAAAATACAAGGAGATTGTTTTCTGTGGTTATGGTGAGCCAACTATTAGGCTTGATCTCATAAAGGAACTATCAAGATGGATAAAATCAAAGGGTGGCAGAGTACGAATAAATACCAATGGCCATGGTAATATAATCCACAAACGAAACATTTTACCAGAACTTAAAGGGCTAATTGATTCCATGTCCATTAGCCTTGATGCACAGGATGCAGAGACCTATAACAGGATCTGTAAGCCCCTGTACGAAAATGCCTTTGAAGAGGTGGTAAGTTTTATAAAAGAGGCAGTTAATTATATACCAGAGGTAACAGTAACGGTTGTAGACCTGCCAGAGGTCGACATTGAAAAATGCAGAAGGCTTGCTGAAGAGTTAGGTGCCCGCTTCCGAGTTAGACACTACAATGTTGTCGGATGATTCAATCCAGTTTAGAAAGGCCTTTACTACCTGAGGATCAAACTGCCTGCCCGAGTATCTTTTAATCTCTTCAATAGCAAAACTCTTGGGCCTTCTCATTCGATAGGGTCTATCATAGGTTATAGCATCAAACGCATCAGCCACTGCCAGCACTCTCGCCAGTAAAGGTATCTCTTCACCTTTAAGACCTAACAGGCCTGTTCCGTCAAAGTGTTCGTGATGATACCGTACACAATCAATTACTTCGTAGAATCCACTTAATCCCGAGAGTATCTCTGCACCAATCAATGGATGGCGTCTCACCTCTTCCCATTCTTTTTCATCGAGCTTATCCATTTTATTAAGCAGACTATCAGGTATTGCTATCTTGCCTACATCATGAAGCAGACTACATATCCTCAACCTCTCAAGCTCCTTTTCAGACAACCCGAGCTGTCTTCCTATAGCAAGGGCATAATGGGTAACCCGTTCTGTGTGTCCGGCTGTCCACAGAGACCTTGCCTCAAGGGCCTTGACAAAAGACCTGATTGTACCCAGGTAGAATTCCTGAATCTCTTCTGTTAGTAAAGCATTTTCAATAAAAATTGCAGTAAATGATGATATGGTATTTAGCAACTTTACATCGCCAGCGAAGAACTCATTACCATCTTTTTTATCTGATACAATGATCAGACCTATAGTCTTTTTTTTACCGATCAATGGAGACAGGATCACCGACTTAAAGCCCAGCCGATTAAGATCAGACACTGTTGAAACATCACATATAGTAGAGCTTTTACCTTTTTTAAGGACTTTCCAGAGAAACTCACTCTGTGGAGTAATGTTTAGCTCGCTATTCCATCTCCCTATTGCCTTTTTAGTAAAAAGAAGGTCAGATGATTTATCATAAAACATTACAGCGATGGTTTCTACATTAAGCTGCTTTTTTATTTCATCTATCAGCATACCACAGAGTTCGTCTACAGTGGCACCCGAAAACTGCTCGGTCAGACGGTACAAAAGCGAAAGCTCCTCATAGGTTTTACTCAGCTCCTTAATAGTAAGTCTCAGGTCTTCCTTTAACCTATCTGTTTCCCAATCGCTCAAGAATCAACTCCAATAGTCCCCGTGGACTGAAGGGTTTTGTTATGTATCTTTCAACACCACAGCTAAGTCCCAGTTTTTCGTCATCCTCCTGCCCCTTTGCCGTAAGCATGAAAACAGGAATGTCCGCAAGTTCTGGATCCTGTTTTATACGCTTACATATTTCTATTCCACTTATTTCTGGCATCATCCAGTCAAGTATAATTAGATCGGGCTTTTCCTGTTTTATCTTTTCAACAGCCCTGGTGCTTTCTCTGAGGGTAACCACATCGAGACCAGCTCTCTTTAGCTTGTCCTCTATCATCATCAAGATAAAGGGCTCGTCATCAATTACCATTATTTTTGGCATTTTTTACCTCTCTTGGCAAGAGAATTGTTACTGTAGTCCCCTTTCCAAGTTTACTTTTTATGTGGATAGAGCCTCCATGGAGTTGAACTATCTCTTTACAGAGAGCAATACCCAGACCTGTTCCTTTTGTTACCGAAGCATGTCGTCCCCTGTAAAACCTCTCTCCAATATAAGGAAGGTCTTTTTCTGGTATCCCCCACCCTGTATCGCTTAGCTCTATTATAACATAACCCTCATGGGGTCTAATCTTTAAAGAGATCTTTGCACCAGTGTCTGAGTACTTTACAGAATTATCTATTATAATTGTTAACATTTTTAATAACTTGTCTCTATCAGCCATAAAACCATCTAATGTTCCATCATATTTAAAATCGAATTCTATTTTCTTTTTATGAAAGGAACGGGCAAATAGTGTCTTTATTGTATCAACTATTTCGTTGAAATCGATCTCTGTAAGTATTAGTCTGTCCTTTCCACTCTCAATTTTAGATATATTTAAAAGGTCTGACACCATCTCCGAAAGCCTCAGGCCCTCTTCAAGGATGGTCTTAAGATAGAGGTCTGCCCTTTCTCCCTGGACCTCCTTGTCCAGCAACATCTCGGTAAGTCCAACTATTGCTGACAGGGGTGTCCTGAACTCGTGAGATACTGATCTAATAAGATCGGTTCTCATACGGTCTATCTCTTTTTCTTTTGTGATGTCTCTCATTACCTGGACAGCTCCATAAATTCTTCCGGACGGATCAATCAGGGGCAAAGATTGTATTTTTATAATATGAGGCTCTCCATCTCTTAGAATCATAAACTCCCCTTCAGATTCCTTCCCCTGAAGGGCATTACCGACAGGACATTCTTTATTAGAAAATCTTCTGAATACATCCTTATAGTGTTGCCCGACGAGGGAAACCACCGACTCACCCAGTAGTCTCTCCACTGCTTTATTAACAGAAATTATTCGCCCTGTACTGCTAACAGTACAAACACCTTCAGATATGGTGTTGAGTATAGCCTCAGCAAGCCCCTTTTCCAGCATTCTCTTTTCATAAAGATAGCTTCTTTCGTAGGCAACCCCAAAGACATCAGCTACAGTTCGTAGAAAGTGTAGCTCATCGTCGTCGTATTTTCTATGCACCCTGTGTGCAACTGTAAATACCCCCAACACCTTATCTCCAACCATGACCGGCAGGGCAAGCAAAGATTTAAATCCTTCGATCTTTAATGCATCAATGAAATAAAATCGTTCATAATCTGCGATATCAAATATAGGTATGGGCTTCTTCATTTCGATTGAATATACCTCTGGACAGGTAGTATCAAAAGATATTGTGGAAATTCCAGGAGCAATGCCCTTAGTATAACGGATTGAAAGGGATTTTTCGTCAGGTAACTCCCAGAACATAATTGCATCGGCCTGTACAAACTCAAAAAGTAATTCTGTAGCCTCTTTAATTAAGTCATTTATATCTTCAACTGAAGCAAATGTGGAGGTCAGCTTCAGAAGGAACTCCTTTTCTTTTTGTCTCCTTTCCTGTTGACTGCGAAACATCTCTTTTATGCCTTCATAAAGTCGTATATTCTCCAGGGCCAGACCGGTCATCTCACCAACAGAAGTAAGAATACGCTCCTCATCCTCGGTAAAGAAATGCTCCTCGAACTTGAAAAGACAGAAAACACCGAGTATTCTTTCCTTTCCTCGTACAGGAATACAACAATATCCCTTTATACCCGAATGTTTTAAGATTGACCTCAGCACCCTTTCATCTGTACTAACATCCTCTGTTGTTATGGGTTTACCAGTTAATGCCACCTTTCCCGGAATATCTTCTCCTAATTTAACTCTTCCAGCCTCTCTTACGAATTGTTCTGATATGCCTTTATGGAAGGTACATTCGAGTATCTTCCTCTTTTCATCGAGAAGGAAAAATCCACCACCGTCCATACCAAAGGTCTCTACTAACTTGTCAAGCACATTAGAGAAGACCTCATCTGCCTTTAAGGACCTGTTTATGATAGTAGCAAGGGAGTTCAATAGAGTAAGCTCCTGGTTGCGCCGTTTTAGTTCAAACTCTCTACGAACCCTTTCTGTAACATCTCTGAGTAATTCCAGTACATAAGTTACCCTACCTTCGGTATCTCTTATTGGTGATGCATAGAAGAATCTAAAGAGCACTTAGAAATCATAATGAACAGTATTCAGGATGCCATGATAATAATAGACAAGGACTACAATATTGTAAATGCTAATCTTGAGGCAAAAAGGAAGTATGGCAGGGACATTCGAGGAAAAAAGTGTTATGAGGTATCCCATAACAGTTCGCGTCCCTGCTGGATGGAGGGAGAGGAATGTCCGCTGAATACGGTCTTTTCAAAAGGAGAGGTTATT
>JAADIE010000019.1 GCA_013151495.1 Nitrospirota bacterium
CCTCGAGGACATACTGCTGAGGGCAGTCCAGAAAGAAGCACAAAGTAGTACTACAAGAAAAAAGAGGAAAAAGAGATGAATTTACATTCCTACAAAAAAGTAGCTTTTAATTATCTACTATTTGTAGCCCTTGCCCTTTTTATCACTGTCACATGGGTCGGAGCAGAGACAATCAATACCCACCAGATAGCTAAAAAAGAGCTTCAGGCTCTTTCAAGGCTTGATTACAAGATCATTTTCAGGGAGATAAGCAGGAAGATCAGGTTCGAACCCTACAGTGGTGTAATGAGAGGCACCGATGGAGTACTGATATCTGGTGGAGGTAACAGCCTTGAGCAGGCCATGTTGCTTGCAGAGGTACTACGGATGAAAGGCTTCAGGGTTAGAATTGTAAAGGGACTGCTAAAAGGCAATAATCTGAATACCCTGATAGAGGCTCTCTATCCATCAGGAACTGGAACAACTAAATTCTCCAGAGAGTATGCCCCTTACAATCCTTTTAATGACAATTCACTAAAAGAAAGGCTTGCAGCGCACTACTGGGTTGAGCTGTATCTGGGGAAAGAGTGGTTACCATTAGATCCATCATTTCCGGGGGCGGAGGTGGGTCGGTCTTATGCAAAGCCAGAGGAGACCTTTGATTACATCCCGGATACCTTTTATCAACGGATAAAGATACAGGACAAGGTTAAGCTATCAAATGGACGTATAGCAACTCTTGGCACAGTGGATTTAAAGGTCTCAGAAATAGGTTGGTTACCTTTGTCGCTGGCAATAAAGGCCATTCCCCAGTTATCAAAGGACAAAAAAGGTTCTAAAAAGGGAGCAGGTGACCTCTTTGGCAGTGCCTTCAGCAGCCCCAAAAAAACAAAAAAGAAAGCCCCATTCCAAAAGGTTGAGGGAGTTAAGTACGAGCGAGTGCTTACATACGGGGAAAGGGAACTACATTTCAAGTCGAACATGGTTATAGACAGAATTAAGGAAACCCTTGTGGATACTGAATGGTTAGAGTTTACCATCACGGTTTTTGGAAAGAAACAGGTAACGATAAAAAAGGTCTTGTTTGATCACAGGCTCTCCAGCACTCCCTATAGCTTCAGACGACTGAACATCCTGATAGCTCCTGGATACACATCAAAGGAGCTTGTCATGTCCGAAATCTCACAGGCCAGAAGATTTTTGAATGTAAAAAAATGGAAGGAACGGGTTAAGGCAATTTCAAAGACCACCCGGAAAGGAAAAATAACAGATCAGGCACTAACAGAAATAGGAGATATAGAGGGTAAAACAGGAGCAATTATTGGGCATGTAATTGGTATGATCTTTGCGGCAGAATCTGATGAGATAACAGACCGAATTGCATACAATAATGCTGTATCTGTAGTCAGGTCTATACCTCGCATAATAATTGTTAAGTCTGAATCTCAAAATGCTCCCAATGGGAAGATACTCACCAGGATCGATTTAGATCTCAGGCTTGATAGGGTCGAAGCCTTTACATTTCCAGGTTATCCCCAAAAATCATCCAATCTATTTTACACAGCCCGTGGTATGAATGAGTCAATACTTGAGGGAAAGGTGCTTTCAGCTGTTACTGAAGGCTCAATCCCTGTAACCACAGCAACTCTGTTACAAAAGGCTAAAGAGGATGGTGTAGATGTGCTTTTGATAAACAGAAAAACTATTAACACTTTAAACAGGATTTCCTCACTTAATAGCTTTTCTAAAGAATTGATAATACAGGCGGTAAATCAAGGCTACGAGGCAGTAGTGCCTGAAAGGGAAGTCCAGATTGCAGGCTCAAAAAGGTCCGGCTGGTGGCTTTACAACAGACAAACAGGAGAGATCATAGGCGTTATGGATGATGGTGGACATCAGGCAATGCTCCAGTATAGTGTGTCTGAAAAGGAGATTGGTCTTAACGACAATGTGGGCTTTATCCTTGGCATGATGATCGGAGCAGTAACTACACATTTCACAATAGCTGCAAAGATACTTCAGTATGGTGGAATTACAGAGAGGTTAATAAAAGAGGTAGAAGAGTTTCTTACAAAATCAATATGTACGCCCTGTAAGGCAGGCGCTTCTGCTGGCAGCAGTGTAAGTATAAGCACCACCTGTCTGAAACTGGAAAAGTCTTTTAACGCAGGGGCATCTGCTTCTGTGAGCTTTTGTGAAAAGTACCAGGAAGGATTCAGCTGTGCCATGGGGCTTGTTCTGAAAGGGCTGAAATCTGAAAGTTACATAAAGGTTTCGGTTGAGTCAAAAACCGAGGCATCTTACACGGTGGGTTGCTCTTCGGGATCAACAAATTAGGGACAATTATATGTCGATACTGCTAAATAGATACAGAGGATTCCTGTTAACAATGGCGGTTATTTTTCTTTTTCCCTGTGTTTCCGAGTCTGTATTAAAGGCCGTACAATCGGGCTTTAATGCCACAGACCCCACAGAATACAAAGGGCCAGAACCCGTAAAAATCGTTGAGCCTGTTGATGAAAAAGAGATACCAAAACCTCTATTAACAGTGGAAAAGACAGCCAAAAACCAGGCTCTGCAGATCAGGGTAATCAGGTACTCAAAAACCAGAACCCTCGAAGGTATCACCTCAAAAGCAGGTAAGATTTTCTTTGTTCTTCAAACCCGGTGGAAAAACATCCATCCCAAAAAAAGGGTCTCTCTGGATGCTATTAAATCAAGATCGGATCGAACCATGGGAGCTGGTGGACTCTTTAACGGTTCAGGCAAAGGCCCTAAAAAGAGATATGTTGAAAGGGATGTTGCATATGTGGTTGAAAAGCCTGTTGATCATCTCTTTCTGATAATAGATGGCTTTGCCATCCCCCTTAGCAGATTAACCGAATCGCTCAATGGGGGAATACCCCCTGATAAAAAGCTGGTTATTGAAAAAAGAGGCGATCAGAAATCAATAAATCTCGTCTTTGAAGCCCCTGAGGATGCCCGGAATATTGCCCTACAGTTTTTTGATTATGCATACGGAAATATACACATTCAACTAAAGGGAAACCGTTCTACAAAGCCAGAGGTTTCTTTTATCGACATGGCACGAAGCAAAGAGCTTGAACTTCTCAGTCTATTTTATCGTTACAGCCAGAGCTACTCAAATTACATTGCTCAAAAAGGGTGGAAGTTTCTGGTTGTAACTATCTCCGGAAGGAGCCTTTCCAGGAACAGGAAAATAAAAAACATAGTCCAGATTAATCCTAAAAAATATGCCTGGGTCAGAACAGACGGCGGCTACATATATTATGCCTTTGGTGGCAGTGTAAACAATAAAGGTCTTTTACTTTTTGTGCCCGAATTTTACTCAAGCCATGAAATTGCATTTGTTGTGCCCGAGACAATGAAAAACTTCAGCCTCGGGATGAGACTTAAATCAACGGTACTTAGGTTGAAGCTAACCAGACAACCTCCTTTAGGGATGCCTGCTGCCATATCCAGGTTCAACGATGGAAACACCCTGGAACTATTGATTTTTGGCATTAAGAAAACCAAAGACGACACTTTGCTCGACCTTGGTATCAGTCCCCTTGTAAAAAACAGAGGCCTGGAGATCAACGCTAAAGCCCAGTTTATACTCAAAACCTCGGATGGTAAGACCGCTATGTATTTATCACCACCAGAGCCCTTCGTGATTCCACCAAAGACACCCGTAAGGTTCAATCTTGTTTACAAAACAAAAGGCCCTTTAAAGGAGCTTATCTACAGAGGCATAAACAAGGAAATCCGGATTCCCCTTGGCTCTATAAAGGCCCAGAGGGTTAATGACCTTTACCAAACCTCCAAAGGGGTTGTGCGTAAAGAAGGTAACTCAACATTAGCAAAAAATAACTTCAAAGAAAAAAAGTCAAACCAGAAGAAGTCCCTTAACAGCCCCTCGATAATCACGGCAGACCATCCTCCCTCTGAGGCAATAGCGGAACAGGAACCTAACGACACAAAAACCCAGGCCACATTGATAAAAACCGGCATCAAAGTTAATGGCACTTTCAAGAAAAAGGATATCGATTTTTACAGCTTTAAAATACATAAAACGGCAAGAAAATGGCAGATCATTGCCAGAGGTTCTGGTATTGAGATGCTTACACTTTACAGTGCCTCTGGTAAGGAATTGTTAAGAGGCCCTGCTACTTCGAACAAAGGCTATATCCAGCTTGATAATATCCTCTTCCTTCCAGGAACTCATTATTTCATGATCAGGGGGTCAAAGGGTAAATATACTCTCAAGATAACCCCCATGTCTTCTGATAGCACAGATGAGGTTGAACCAAACAACATTAAAGAGTTTGCCAAAAAAGCTGCATTTGATAAGGCCATAAGGGGAACACTTAACTACAAAGACAGGGACTTCTACTACTTCTATTTAGCCGGCAGGCAGTATATCTCAATCGATATAAAACCTCTAAAAAGCAGCCGTTTCAGCTTCGAGCTTAAAAAGGCATCCGATCTTAACAATACACGGCGCATAACACAGATCAGGCTTGACCCCACCAACAGACCTTACAGTTACAGGGCAATGCTTGAGCCAGGGCAGTATATAATAGAATTAAAAAACACAGGCCAGGCATACTCCATACCTTATACCTTCAAGTTAAGCAGGCTAAATCCCTATGAAGCCCCGGAAGACCTCGAGCCAAATAACCACTTCTATACTGCTTCCACTTTACCTGTTGACCTCGAGATAAAAGGCAGCCTCAACAGAAACGATCCAGTGGATTTTTATCTTATTCCGGCTTACACATCATCCCGGGAAATGACCGTTTCCGTAACAGGTGAGGTATCCATCAGGATCAATAACATCTCAGGAAATTTAAAAAAGGAAAAAGAAGGCCTTTACAGCATTAAGATTCCTGCCAATCAGCATGCCTATCTGATCGTAAAAAACTCAGGAAAGGCAAGTACCAACTACTCTATCAAACTTGCATTCAGTCAAGGCCAAAAGCCAAAGCAGAGACCGGGCAGATTGCCGGTCCAGATAAAGCTCTCGGGTAGTTATGAGGTTTCATCCTTTCTTCATCTTGCCCAGAAGGCAAACATCCCGGTTGATATTAAAAATCTCTCAAAGAGCCCTCTTGAGCTTTCCTTTGATGCCCGGGCAGACAATTACAGATGGAAGGCCCATATTGAGCCAGCCTCATTACAACTTAAGCCCAACGAAAAGAAAAGGGTCTTTTTGAAGGTCATCGTACCACCTGATGCAAAGGCAACCAGTGTTACCATATATCTTCGGGTTAAAGACAAAAAAGGCAACTTCGCAACATCTAAGGCAAAGTTAAAGGCTACCTGTACAGCCAGGCCTTTGAATCCCTTCAGACAATGGGCAATTCCTCCTGAGCTTGTAGGCGGTATTAATGTAGCATGGTCTGCCCTTGGAAGTACGGTTGTAGAAAAGGATAAAAACCAGAGGGCCTCACAGAAATACCTGTACGACGGTCTGACTCAGAACGACAGGGGCTGGCGCCAGAGAGCACACTGGGCGCCTTACGGCTTAACGGTAAGACTTGCAGGAAAGGGTGACAGACAAATAAAGGGAATAATAATTAATCCAAGGGGGAACTGCTCATACAGAGAACAATTAAAGGACTTTGATCTGCTTTTATCTTCAGATGGAGAAAATTTTAAAAAGGTACTGTCTGGCACCCTTCAGATGATACCACAAGAGCAGGCCTTTGTCTTCAGGACACCTGAAAAGGCTGGCTTTGTGAGACTAATAGCAAAAAACAATTTCCTCGGTAATAAAAATGGCTATATTTGTATTGGAGAGTTCAAAGTAATAGCCCTACCCAATACCTGGCCTTTAAAGGCCCTCGAGATTGCCTCAAGTAAAAGAGGTGGTCACATTGTCTGGACAAGGCCTGACAACCCAAATATGCCAGCAATGCTTCTTGAATCAGTTAAATTAAAAACTGTTAGAACTGATGAGCATGGCACTGTCGAGTGGGTAGTAGGTTTTCATCACAACAGGGCAGCAAAGATACAAAAGATTCTGTTTAAAGATAATGCCTCAACAAAAAGCAATAAAAGCCTGTTTAATGGGAAATTAAAGGTGTTTGTAAGCCTTGAAAGCCCTGTAGGTCCCTGGATAAAAATTGGACAATGGAGCAAAGACGAGATTAAAAACATAGGCTTTAAGCCTCGGTGGGCACGATTTGTAAGATTCCTTTTTACCGGGCTTAGGGGCAAAAGCACTTATCAACTGCCTGAGCAATTAAAGATCTATGAAATACCCCAAAGCAGTCAATACAGATCCATACTCGCAGAATGGGGCCATTACTCAAAAGAGGCAATTTATGAGGCAGTAAATGAAAAAATTCTATCAAAAAACCCAGGCCCGGAAGATAAAAACAACTCTAAAGAAAGGGCCCTCTTACTATCTGAAAACACCTTCCACACCGGTACAATCGAGATTGGAGCAGCTGAAAAATGGTATACCCTGAAAATGCCTGATCAGAAAAACCAGCTTATAATCACCATTAAAAGTGACGATGTACAAAGACTGTTCGCAGAACTTTACGACAGGGAAAACAACAGGATACCCCATACTGCCTCCACAATTGGCACAAAGATGGTGTTGAAGGCATCAGTCAGGCCTGGTAAGAGCTATTTCATAAAGATAGGAGAGCTTCCCAGGTCGATGGTGTTTGCCTGGGATTACAGTGGCAGTGTAAGCAAATATGCAGAAACCATCTACCGCACAATCGTCTCCTTTTCTGAAAAGGTACAAAAGGGAAAGGAGTTTGTAAACCTGCTACCTTTTCAAGACAATCCCCGATTACTTTTAGATAAATGGTCTGATGAGCCTGAACAGCTTATAAAAACCCTAATTGAGTATCAAAGAAAAGACAAATCAAGCGATGCTGAGCTGAATCTGGAAAAGGCCTCTGCCTTTTTATCAAACACTAAAAGCAGCAAGGCCATTGTGATTATCACCGATGCTGATTCTGGAAGAAGTGGAACAGAGGATTTTCTCTGGAGTACCCTCAAAAAGGTCCGTCCACGAATATTTTCCTTTGAGGTGCATATATCCAGCGGGCAGGACAAGATGCAGGACTGGGCTTCGGTGAATAATGGTTACTACAGTTTTTTCAATACAAATTATGAATTGAGCACGGGATTTGACAGGGCAATCTGTTACATGAGAAGACCTGTACTTTACAGTATATCTTACAAAACAGCCCAGAAAGCACCACCCGGGCCAGGGTATCTGGAGGTGCTTTACAATGATGTGTCTTCTCCGAGGGCTGTCGAGATTATCCTTGATGCATCTGGCTCTATGAAAAAGCGTATAGGTAATAAACGACGTATCACCATTGCCAAAGAGGCTCTTTATACCCTGGTAGATAATCTTCCTGACAATACCCTTGTTGCCCTGAGGGTCTATTCAAATAAAAAGGGCATAAGAGACAAAGATGCCTGCAAAGATACCAGTCTCCTTTATCCCTTTAGCAGAATCCAGCGGAGCAAGCTAAAAGAACAGATAAGAAAAATCAGACCAAGAGGCAAAACACCAATTGCCTATACCCTGAGCAGGCTTGCTGACGATCTAAGGAACATTCAAGGCCCTGTACAGGTAGTGCTGATAACCGATGGTAAAGAAAGCTGTAAGGGCAGGCCTGAAAATACCGTTAGAGCACTTTTGAAAAAAGGCATTCCTTTCGAACTCAATATAATAGGCTTTGCCCTGAAGAACCAAAAGGCCCAGGAACAAATGAAGCGACTTTCTGCCCTGACCGGTGGCAGATTTATTTATGCAAAGGATACCAGGGAACTCATTGCTGCTGTATCAAGCACCGTAGCAAAGTACACCTTTTATGTTTTCGATTCTGCTGGAAGGAAGGTTGCATCCTCTGAGCTTGTCTCAAAGAAAAGAATTTCCCTATCTCAGGGCATTTATACCCTTGTGGTACAAGGGGGCAGACAAAAAAAGACCATAAGAAACATAAATGTATTATCAGGCAAAGTTACAACCCTTCAAATATCGACAAAGGGCAAGGCCCTGGAATTTTCCATCAAATAAAAAGGGGAGGTGAGACGATTTAAAACCGATAGATATTTCTGAAATAACAAATCCAAAAGGAGGTTTTAATGAGACAGAAAATGGTAATCAATCTGTTGGTAGTAGTTTTCTTTATGCTTTCAGCCATATCATGTGTAGGTACAACGGCAGAGGTAAAAAACAGCCCCTCCTCACCTACCATTGATCAGGCTATAAGGTACACAGGCCAAAAGGCCAGGATCTCGATATCAAACATAAAGTGTAAAGCAGCAAAATGTGACGGCATAGGCACAGGCCTTAGAGATATGCTTGTAAGTGCACTTTTTCAGACAAATAAGTTCGTTGTTCTTGGTGGTAAAGAAGAGGTGAAGGAGATTCAGGAGGAGCTTGACATAGCACCTGGTAAGTATGAAGAAGAGGAAACCACACCCGAGGAGACATGGGAGGGTGCTGATGTAATAATACTCGGAGCAATTACCGCCTTTGAACCAAATGCATCAGGAGTTGGTGGCGGTATAGGTGGGCTTGCAAAGGGCATTCTTGGTGGAATTGGCCTGTCTAAAAATGATGCCTATATTGCAATGGACTTAAGAATAGTGGATATCAGAACCAGACGTATTGTCAACACAACCACTGTAGAGGGCAAGGCCTCTTCCTTCAAGGCTGGCCTTGCAGGCGGAGGTGTTATCGGTACTGTGCCTGTGGGTGGTGCAATTGGTGGTTATAAAAACACACCAATGGAAAAGGCCATTCGTGTAATGCTTCAAAAGGCAGTAGATTACATAGCAACCCAAACGCCTGAAAGTTACTTCAGGTATTCAGAGTAATTATAAAAAGGAGGAATATATGAAGTCCCTTAAAATAATAATATCTATACTGGTCCTTGTTATAGCCCTTTACTCCTTTGCTGTGGCTGCCACCGAAAACTCCACCTCGGAGGTGGAATATTCGGCTGACATGATTTTTGTATCCGACCAGATAAGCCAAAGAGGTAAACTCTACTACACCCCTTTAAAAGAACGCAGAGAGTATACTATGAAAGGAATGAAACAGGTAATGATAATAAGACGAGACAAAGGAAAGGTGTGGATACTTATGCCGGATGTTGGAATGTATATGGAACGACCTCTTAATAATCAGAATGTGCCAGGGGATATGTCAAATGTTGTTATCGAGGAAAGCAAACCCCTCGGCAAAGAACTTGTTAACGGTGTAATGACCACCAAATACAAACTCATAATGACCATGCCCGGACAGGGTAAGGTTGGCGGCTTTTTCTGGAAAACCAAAGACGGTATAACAGTTAAGATGTTTGTGGTCAGCAAATTCAAAGATGGCATAAGGGAAGATAAGGCAAGGATGAAGATGGAGCTAAAGAATCTCAAGCTTTCAAGACAGCCATCCTCGCTTTTTGAGATACCACCCGGATACAACCGGATGCCAATGGGTATGCCCGGAATGGGCAGACCTTTTTAATTAAGGAGTCAAAAAAATGGTATCCATAACAAGAACCATATTATTTTCACTTCTTATGTTCGGGCTATTTGCCTCCACCTACGAGGTGGAAGCAAAGGTAGACTGTGGTGAACAGCTCCTTTCTATTGCCAAAAAGGAAAAGGCCAGAGGTAACATCAAAAAGGCTTTTCTGTTTTATATGTCCTATCTTGAGATAGGTCTGGAAACCTTTTGTCCCTTTACTTCAGTACAAAAGAAGGCCCTTGTCAGTTACAGGAAAACGGGCAAAATCCTTGGCCAGGAGGCAGAAAAAAAAGGACAGGTGTATCCATCAAAGGGAGAGAGGTTACTTCTTAAAAAATCCGATAAATCCTGCACCGATATATCAAGTTATAGCAAATACATCGCGAAAGACACAAGTGGTAAGACTATCATCTGTGAGAAGAATAACCGTCTTTACCTTAATCCTTTAGCCTCTGCCTTTACATACTATGAAAACAGCCTGAACTATCAGGATGTAGACCGTTTGGTATTTTTGAATGCAAAGAACAACAGCAAAAACTATCGCATTGTAGAAAAGGCCTTCAATCACTTCGCTGATAGAAAGGAGTTCACTCCACCTTATACACCTACTATAACTTATAAATACAATCCCCAGTATCTGAGTCAACTTAAAGATCTGGTTCATCAAAATTTAAAAAGGTTATTAAAAAAGGAAAAGACGGATTTTTCTATGTTCAAGAAAAACCTTGAAAGCTCTCCTGAAGATACATTAAAGGAGGTAGGCAGGTGGGCCATGTTTCTTGGTAAAAAACAACAGCTGCAAATACGAAAGATAGCCCTGAAAAGAGGCCAAAGTCTTTCAAGGGAGTTGAGTCCTCGTTCACTCGAAAAATCACTTACCTATTTTGAAATGGCTG
Source organism: Nitrospirota bacterium (assembly GCA_013151495.1). Lineage (GTDB taxonomy): Bacteria > Nitrospirota > Thermodesulfovibrionia > Thermodesulfovibrionales > JdFR-85 > JAADIE01. The sequence goes on from JAADIE010000019.1 coordinate 10,393, forward strand.
GCAACTCATCAGGAATTACGGTTGTCAAAAAGAAGGCCCATCGACTTGGAGAAAAAAGTCTCAAGGAGGAAAACCCTTCACTCGCTGCCCGTTATTTTTACATTTCAGGGGAGACTGACAGGGCAACAAAAATCAAGGAAGAGGCCCTGAAAAGTGAGAAGGTCTTAAAGCAAAAGGACACCGGAGAATTTAAAAATGAGGCTGATGAACTCGAGAAAGATCTCGGCCTTTAAAAAGAAAGGAGAAAGAGTCATGAAAAAGAGAATTGTGTTTTCTTTATTAGCATTGGTCTTTATCTTT
>JAADIE010000091.1 GCA_013151495.1 Nitrospirota bacterium
AACAGGATTAAAAACAGTGACACCAGAAATACTCGATAGATTCAATAAGGCCTCAGCCGTTGCACAACAACAAGGCGAGCTTGCTATGCAGCAGTATGATAAAGCAATCAGTGAGATAGAAAAACAATAATGTATACTGTAACGTCCTTCGGGATGATGGGATAAGTATATTCTTTGTGTCATTATTCATTTGTTAGATGAATTTCGCTACAGTTTATGTAGTATAAAAATAGCACTCTAAGGATTAAGATTATTATGAATGTTAAAGACTTTAAATCAGGGATATGGAAACAGCAATATAAATATGAAAGTTTCAGCCCTGCCATGATTAATCACTCCTGGGTTTGGGATGACCCCCAAATCAATACTTTGCTGGAGCAGGCAACACGGCAATTGGCCGAGCTGAATGCATTTTCTCTGATTGTTCCCGATGCTAACCTATTCATAAAAATGCACACGCTCAAAGAGGCTAATACATCAAGTCGTATTGAAGGTACGCAGACAAAAATGGATGAGGCCCTGGTAACCAAGGAACAAGTTGCTCCGGAAAAGCGAGATGACTGGCAGGAAGTACAGAATTACATAGAAGCAATGAACACATCAATTGAAGAATTAAAGAAACTGCCTTTATCAAACAGGTCTCTGAAGAAGGCTCATTATATACTTATGCAGGGAGTACGAGGAGAGCACAAAAATCCTGGAGAGTTCCGCACAAGTCAGAACTGGATCGGCGGGACCAGCCTTGCCGATGCAGTTTTCATTCCGCCTCATCACTCAGAGGTGCCTGAACTCATGGGAGACCTTGAAAAGTTCTGGCACAACGAAGATATTAATGTACCTCACCTGATCAATATTGCAATAAGCCACTACCAGTTTGAAACTGTCCATCCCTTTTTAGACGGTAATGGACGCATCGGCCGATTGCTTATTACCCTTTATTTAGTAAGTAATGAGCTGCTTAGCAAACCAACACTGTATCTGTCGGATTATCTTGAAAAGCACAAGGGGGCTTATTACGATGCCTTAACTACTGTGAGGTCCTCTCATGATCTTGGGCATTGGATAAAATTCTTTCTCATGGCAGTAGTAAAAACGTCAGAAAAAGGGAAACAGACCTTTCAGGCAATAATGGATATCAGGCAAGAGGTTGAGAAGAAAATTCTGGCCTTAAACCGAAGGGCTCAAAAAGGGCGTTTGCTTTTGGAACTGCTGTATAGCCAACCGGTTATTCAGACATCTCATGTAGTCAAACACTTAAAAATTACTAATAGACCTGCTGGTGAATTTATTAAAGATTTTCAACGACTTGGAATACTTAAGGAAGTTACAGGGTTTAAAAGAAACAGAACCTTCATATTTGAAAAGTACCTTAGTTTATTTATGAGCTAAAGAAAGTTAGCAATCTCTATGGTATTTTTCAATAATTCAGTTCATTAGAGCAACTTATATTATACTTTTAGGTCTTAAAGTATAATATAAAAATTCATAAGTTACTTTTAAAAACTATGAGTCCAGCACAAATTGTTCAAAAACTGTGGAATTACTGTAACGTCCTTAGAGATGACGGTATGAGCTATGGTGAGAGTTATGGTGATTATGTGGAACAGCTCACATATCTGCTGTTTCTCAAAATGGCTGATGAGCGGTCTGAGCCACCCTATAGTCAGCAAAGCCCCATCCCTAAGAAATACGACTGGCAGAGCCTTCTAAAGAAAGACGGCGATGATCTTTTTGACCATTATCGCCATATCCTTGAAAAGCTTGGACAGGAAAAGGGTCTTTTAGGCCTTATCTTTGGCAGGGCACAAAACAAGTTCCAGGACCCTACGAAATTGAGGCGCCTCATTGTTGACCTTATCGGCAAAGAAAACTGGTCTTCCATGAGTGCCGATGTAAAAGGTGATGCCTATGAGGGTTTGCTTGAAAAAAATGCACAGGACACAAAATCAGGTGCAGGGCAGTATTTTACTCCACGTCCACTCATAAAGGCCATTGTAGATGTAATGGCTCCAAAGCCGAAAGAGACCATTTGTGATCCGGCTTGTGGTACAGGGGGCTTTCTTTTGGCTTCACATGATTATATTGCAAAACATTACAAATTGAACAAAGACGAAAAGCGCTTTCTTGATAAAAAAGCTTTACGAGGCTGGGAGCTTGTTCATAACACTGCACGTCTCTGCGCGATGAATATGATGTTACACGGCATAGGGCATGGAGACACTCTTCCATTAACTGTTACTGATTCACTTGCCAGTGATCCAGGTGACAGGTTTGATATTGTAATGACCAATCCTCCTTTTGGAAAGAAGAGCAGTACTACAATAATTGGCGCTAATGGCAAGCCCTATAAAGAAAAAGAGAGTATTGAACGAGACGACTTCTGGGCTACAACATCAAACAAACAACTGAACTTCCTGCAGCATGTAAAAACGATTCTTAAACAACATGGCCGTGCTGCTATTGTTGTGCCGGATAATGTCCTCTTTGAAGGCGGTGCAGGAGAAACGATCAGGCGCAAGCTACTTCATGAATGTGATGTGCATACGTTACTGCGCCTTCCCACAGGCCTCTTTTATGCCCAGGGGGTCAAGGCAAATGTTCTCTTTTTTGACAGAAAGCCTGCATCAGAGAAACCGTGGACAAAAAAGCTCTGGATATATGATTTTCGTACAAATAAAAATTTCACCCTTAAGACCAATCCTCTAAAACACAGCGATCTCGAAGAGTTTGTTAAATGCTATAATCCTGAAAATCGATACAAGAGAAAACCGACATGGTCAGAAAGAAAACCAGATGGCCGCTGGCGTGCCTTTGATTATGAAGAACTGATAAACCGCGACAAGGCGAGCCTTGATATATTCTGGCTCAAAGACGAAAGTCTCGAAGAATCAGAGAACCTTCCAGAGCCTGACGTAATAGCACGCGAAATAATCGAAGACCTCCAGGATGCCCTTGTACAGTTTCAATTAATAGCTGAGGATTTTGAGGAGGAAGAAGTTTGACCCTGACACTTTACAGTTTTTTTACTGGCAGATTCGATTGATCAGCGACACAAACTCTTAGGGGTCAGGTCTCAACATTCAACATTTCTCAGTATCATTACCACTTCTGACATTTTC
>JAADIE010000054.1 GCA_013151495.1 Nitrospirota bacterium
CTTTCTTATCTCTGTATCCTTTCCAGAACTAAAGGGCCTGACAAAACTAATCAGATAGGTACCCTCCAGAAAATTAAGATATTCTTTAATAGTGGGTCTTGAAACACCTAAGTATCTTGATAACTTTTGAATGTCAATCCTTGAACCTATTCTCTCTGAAAGCAAAAGTATAAGATCCCTTATTACCTCATTTCTCCTGAAATCACCAAGCTGTAAGACTTCTAAATTAAAAAATGATGTAAAAATCTCGTTCAGTGCCATCCTTTTTTCTTCTATTGATGGTTTAAGCACAACAGCAGGAAAACCACCAAATAAAATATACTCATTATACAGGTCAGAGAGTTTACTAAATACAGCCTTGCTTAATTTTTCAGTGTTTTCAGGGATTCGAAGTTTGCTTTCTTTGAATAATAAAAATTCCTCAAAACTCAATGGATAAAGCTCAAATATAAATTTCCTTCCTGTCAAACTTTCCGTAAAAAGGTTTTTTAAATAAAAACTTGCTGAACCAGTTAAAAAGAATTTAACATTGTAATGATCTATAAAATACTTAACAACAGAGGGTAAATTTTTTACAAACTGAATTTCGTCAATAAAAATATAGCACTTTTTTCTAAAATTAACCCCCATCAACTCAAAGGAGGTCTTTATATTTTCATAATCCTCTTCATCAAAATACCTTCTGTTGATCGGATTTTCCATATCAATAAAAATCTTGTTTTCGGACCTTATATTTCCGTAAATGTACTTTAAAAGGGTTGTCTTACCTGTTCTTCTCATGCCTGTAATAATAATCGCCTCAGGTGAATCTAAGTATTTCATAATCTCTTTATAGATTTTTCTCTCTTTAATCATAACTTTTATTTTACAAAAAGTATTACTATTTGTAAATAATAATTTACAAATAGTAGAGTAAAAGTATCACAAGCATTATTTTGGTTTTTGGTTTGCTAATGGTGGGATTTAGTGGTGGGCAGGGACGGAATCGAACCGCCGACACGAGGATTTTCAGTCCTCTGCTCTACCGACTGAGCTACCTGCCCAACCAGTTTAAGAGGGATAAAATTAGTTATATATGATAGAATAATTAGCCATTAAAATGCAATGAAATCGGAATGATTCACTAAGGGATAAATATCTATTTTATGAAATGAAAAAACTCTTATTAAGTGTCTTTTCTGCCCTTTTGTTACAGCTTGCCTTTCCACCCTTTAACATATGGCCTGCTGGATGGATTGGCTTTGTGCCCCTATTATATGCCCTTTATGATTCAGAACCCCTTCAGGCAGTACAATCGGGCTTTGTCTTTGGTATCTTCTACTTCTTTAGTAACCAGTACTGGATATACTACTCTTTAAACCAGTTTGGAAACATGCCACTTATCACAGCCCTATCTGTGGTAATGCTCTTAAGTATATATCAGGGTCTGTATGTAATGGCATTTTCTTTTTTAATCTCAAAACTAAACAAAAAGGGGGTTTCTCTTCTTTATACTGCACCGGTTTTATGGACTGCCTTTGAGTTTCTAAGGGGTCATCTCTTCACTGGTTTTCCATGGTCTCTGGCAGGTTATACCCAGTGGAGTAATACCTATATGCTACAGATATCCGATATAACATCTATTTATGGTGTATCCTTTGTGGTCATACTCTTTAATGCCTTTTTAACTGAGCTTATACATTTTTATAGCTCAAAAAAACAGAACTATCTCGTACTTAAGGCAATTACAGTATTTATCATTATAGGACTTACCTTTATTTACGGTCTTTATAGAGTAAACCAGATAGAGAATCAAAAGAAATTAAAAAGCATTAAAATTGCACTTATACAGGGTAACATCGATCAGGACAAAAAGTGGGACCTCCGATATCAAAAGGATGTCTTAAATACATATTTTAATCTGACCAGAAAGGCTGTAAAAGATTCAAAGCCCGACCTTATAATATGGCCTGAGACGGCTCTGCCCTTTTATTACGGTTCTGAAAAAGAGCTCACCGATGAATTAGTGGGTTTTGTAAAAGAACTGAGTATCCCTTTATTAACAGGTAGTATGCTTGTAAAAGAACTGAAGATAAAAGAGGATGGCTCTTACGAATATGGTATTACAAACAGTGCTATATTATTAGATTCAGATGGAAAACTCACATACATTTATGATAAAATACATCTGGTTCCCTTTGGTGAATATGTCCCGCTGAGAAGGTTTCTCTTTTTTTTAGATAAACTCGTTTCTGTTGGGATAGGTGACTTCAAACAGGGTAAATCGTATGTAAAGGGCAGGGTAAAGGACCTTGATATAGCCACTGTTATCTGTTATGAGGCAATATTTCCTGACCTGGTCAGGAAGTTTTTCATAGATGGCGGAGACATAATAGTAAATATTTCAAACGATGCCTGGTTTGGTGAAACAATCGGCCCCTTACAGCACTATCAGATTGCAACTGTTCGTAGCATAGAAAACAGAAAACCCCTTATAAGGGTTACTAACAGTGGAATTTCTGGCATTATAGACCAGGCAGGACGCACATTAAAGACCTTAGGTCTATTTAAAAGAGGATATATTACCTTTACTTTAGAAATTAAGAACATTAACAGCCTGTATAGCAGGATCGGAGATCTCTTTGGCTATTTCAGTCTTCTTTATAGCACAATAGTTATTATTATTTTTTTAAGGAGGTAGTTTTAAGAATGATTATTGAAAAGGATCTAAAAGAGGTTCTGGATGAACTCGGTAGCAGAATAAAAGACCTACGAGGTTGTCTTTGATGTAGATAAACTCAAAGATGAACTTAAAAAAATAGAAGAAGAGCTTAAAAAGGAAAACATCTGGTCAAATATTGAAAAACTACAGAAATTACAGAAGAAAAAGGCTGAAATAGAGGACATCCTACTACCTTTTCAAAAGATTGATGAAAAAATTGAGTATCTTAAAGACTCTATTCAGATATTGGATGAAGAAGAAGGGGAGGTATTTTTAGAGGAGTTTCACAACGAAATAGAGGAGATAAAGAAAAAATTAGATGAGCTTGAGTTAAAACATCTCCTCTCAGGCGAACTGGACCGTAGCAATGCTATCCTGGAGATCCATCCCGGTGCAGGTGGTACAGAAAGCCAGGATTGGGCCCAGATTCTAATGCGTATGTATCTGAGATGGGCAGAAAGACATGGTTTTCAGACAAAGATCATTGATCTACAGTATGGTGAAGAGGCTGGAATAAAAAGCGCTACTATTACCATAACAGGTCCCTATGCCTATGGTTATCTGAAGTCTGAAGTGGGTATTCATCGTCTTGTCAGGATTTCACCCTTTGATGCAAACAAAAGAAGACATACCTCTTTTACTGCTGTCTTAGTTTATCCTGAGATCGAGGATGACATAGAGATTGAGATCAATGAGGATGAACTGAAGATAGACACCTTCAGGGCCTCAGGTGCTGGTGGTCAGCATGTAAACAAGACATCCTCAGCTGTAAGGATTACCCATATACCAACAGGTATTGTGGTTACCTGTCAGAATGAGCGTTCTCAGCATAAAAACCGAGCAATGGCTATGAAAATACTGAAGGCCCGCTTGTATGATCTTAAAAGACGAGAGCAGGAGGAAAAACTCGAAAACCTAATAGGCAATAAAAAGGAAATTGCCTGGGGTAATCAGATTCGTTCTTATGTTTTACATCCATATAGACTTATAAAAGATCATCGAACAGGTTATGAAACAGGCAATGTGGAGCCTGTTCTGGATGGTGAACTTGATGAGTTCATTCATGCTTATTTGAAGAAATATGCAAGCAAGGAGGTAAAGGTTTCATAGTTCTATTACTTCTTTTTTATTTTTAAAAGTCTTTTAGTAGACGGAATAGTAGGAGATGTTAATTGGTTAAAATAAAGGTTTTTTTCTTTAATCTAAAGTAGTTGAGGTGTTAAAAAGTGGATGAGAATATTTATAATTTTCTTTACAGTTTTAAAAAGATTTTTAAAAAGATATTTTTTTACAGTTTATGAACATTGAATATATAAATTACTAATAGGGTAATTAACAAAAATCTTTAATTATTAACAGGTTGTTAAAAAGTTGTTGAAAACTTGATTTAAAAACTGAGGAATAAAAATGGATAAGAAAAAGGAAGAGATCTGGAACAGATGTCTTGAGCTGATAGAAAACCGGGTAGGTCAGGCGGTTTTTGACCTCTGGTTCAAACCGATAAGGCTGAGACAGCTAAAGGAAGAATATGCAATGCTTGAGATTCCAAATAGATTTTATAAAGAGTGGATTGAGGAAAACTACTCAGAGATAATAGAGGATGTCTTTCAGGAGGTCATAAAGAAAAGACCATCAGTTCGATACACAGTTAAGGAAAAGCAGGACGATGAGATAAAGAGGCTAAATGCCCAGATAAACTCACGAAGAAGGAGCCTCAGAAACAGGGGAATATTCCTGAACCCTAAATACACCTTTGAGGAGTTTGTTGTTGGCCCCAGCAATCAGTTTGCCCATGCTGCTGCTCTGAAGGTGGCAGAGTCGCCTGGTACTGTTTACAACCCACTATTTATCTATGGTGGTGTTGGTCTTGGTAAGACCCACCTTATAAACGCAATTGGTAACCGGGTGTTGGAGAATCATAGAAATATCCAGGTCCTTTATGTACCTGCCGAGCAGTTTACCAACGAGGTGGTAGCAGCAATCAAGAACGACAAGATGACCGAATTGAAGGAAAAATACAGAAATGTGGATCTGTTGCTTATTGATGATATACAGTTTATAGCTAATAAGACACAGACCCAGGAGGAGTTTTTCCACACCTTTAATGCCCTTTATGAGCAGCAAAAGCAGATAGTTATCTCAAGTGACCGACCACCAAAGGATATACAGGATATAACAGACCGACTGAAATCCAGGTTTACAATGGGTCTTACCGCAGATATACAGCCTCCGTCGGTTGAAACAAAGATAGCCATCCTTGAGAAAAAGGCAGAGTTTCAGCGAATTACACTTCCGCAGGATGTGAAGTACTGGCTTGCCATGAATGTAAAATCAAACATCAGGGAGCTCGAGGGCTGCCTGCTTAAGATTGCAGCCCATGCATCCATAACAGGTATGCCTATAACCCTTGAGATGACCAAGGAGATACTGAAAGATACCATTGTTGATAAAGACAGACCCATTACCGTGGAAAACATCATGAAGACAGTAGCAGAGGAATACAAGATCAGGGTAACGGACCTGAAGTCAAAGAAGAGAACCAAAGAGATAGCCATTCCACGGCAGATTGCCATGTATCTGGCCAGAGAACTTACTGATCTTTCACTACAGGACATTGGAAAACACTTTGGTGGTAAAGACCATGCCACTGTACTTTATGCATGTAAACAGATTGAAAAGAGAAAGGAAAAAGAGGATTCCTTTCAGCGTATAATAGAAGGGCTCATTAAAAAGATTAAAGGCGATTAAGGGAGGCAATTATGAAAGTAATTATTTCAAGGGTAGAACTGGTTGACAAACTTTCAGGAATCCAGAGTATAGTGGAAAAACGATCCACCATGCCCATTCTGAGCCATTTTCTGCTTAATGTGGGTGATGAAAACTGGATAACCGCCACAGATCTGGAGACAGCCATAACAGAGCCCATTGAGATAAAGGAGACAAAAGAGCCAGGCACACTCTGTCTGCCAGCAAGAAAGCTTTACGAGATTGTAAGAGAGGTAGATGATGACATAGAGCTTGTTAGTGAAGATTCCGAGTGGGTAAGGTTAACTTCAGGTAAAAGTAGTTTCCGGATAGCCTGTATGAATCCGGATGATTTTCCAAAGTGGCCAGAGATTACAGAGAAAAAGGCACTTAATATCAGTAATGAGACCCTGAAAGAGATGATAGACCGTACTATTTACTCTGCTGGTGAAAGCGATACCCGTTATACACTGAACAGCCTGCTGTTTCACATAAAGCCCGAGGACAATACACTAAGGGTGGTTGGAACCGATGGTCATCGCCTTTCAATAATCAAGACCACAATAGAGCCAGAATTTCAGGAAGAGACAAAGCTTATAGTGCCAAGAAAGTCTGCCTCTGAACTAAGAAAATTCCTTGCCTCCCAGGATGGAGATGTTACGATTGACATAACAGACAAACATGTTATCTTCAACATTGGTGATATAAAGTTTCTTGTAAGGCTTATTGAGGGTAGTTACCCGGATTATGAGCAGGTCATTCCAGTGGATAATCAAAAGAAACTTAACATAGATCGTCAGGCCTTTATCAAGGCCCTGAAGCGTGTTTCAATAATAAGCCGTGAAAAGAGTAACGCTGTAAAACTTGATGTTACAGACTCTACATTAACGATTACTGCCTCTCATCCTGATGTAGGTGAGGCCACAGATGAGCTTGCCATTGAATACAGCGGTGAAAGCATATCTCTTGGCTTTAATGCAAGATACCTGATAGATGCCCTCAACAATATGGCCTCCGAAAGGGTGTTCTTTGAGCTTCAAGAACCCCTTACGCCAACCCTCCTGAGAGAGGCCGACCGGGAGGACTATCTTTCTGTAATTATGCCAATGAGGATTTAGGTTTTTGAAAAAGGAGGAAAATACCAAGATGCAAAAGGAAACTGGCGGTTACACTGCTGAGGATATAAAGATACTCAAGGGTCTTTCAGCTGTACGAAAAAGACCGGCCATGTACATTGGCTCTACAGGCCCTGAGGGCCTGCATCATCTTGTTTATGAGGTTGTGGACAACAGCGTAGATGAGGCCCTTGCAGGCTACTGTAAGAACATATGGGTAACCATAAATTACGATGGAAGCTGCACAGTGGTTGATGATGGTCGAGGCATACCCACTGAGCCCCATCCAGGGGATCCGGCCGGTCGTTCAGCAGCAGAGATAGTGCTAACAGAGCTTCATGCCGGTGGAAAGTTTGAGGCCAAGGCATACCGGGTCTCAGGTGGGCTTCACGGTGTGGGTGTGTCGGTGGTTAACGCCCTTTCTGAGTGGCTTGAGTTAGAGGTAAAAAGAGACGGAAAGGTTTATCATCAGCGTTACGAGCGTGGAAAGCCGGTTACCCCTTTTGAGGTTATTGGAAAAACCCGCAAAACCGGTACAAAGATTACTTTCAAGCCCGATGCAGAGATATTTGAGACCGTAGAGTTCAACTATGATGTCCTTAGCCAGAGGCTCCGTGAGCTTGCCTTTCTGAATAAAGGCCTCCGTATTGTAATAGAGGATGAGCGTTCTGGGAAAAAGAATGAGTTTTTCTACAAGGGTGGAATTGTCTCATTTGTTGAGCACCTTAATAAGAACAAGACCACCCTTCATCCAAAGCCCATATACATCCATGGTGAAAGAGATGGAATCATAGTGGAGATAGCCCTTCAATACAATGATGGCTACTCCGAGACCATCTATACCTTTGCAAACAACATAAACACCCGTGAAGGTGGTACACACCTTGTTGGCTTCAAGGCAGCCCTGACTCGTACTGCAAACCAGTATGCCACCTCTGCAGGAATATTGAAAAACGGAAAAGGTACCATCTCTGGCGATGACATCCGAGAAGGGTTGACTGCCATAATCAGTGTAAAGATACCAGAGCCCCAGTTTGAGGGTCAGACAAAGATGAAGCTTGGCAACACAGAGGTAAAGGGTATAGTGGAGTCTATTGTTAATGATCAACTTGGTACCTATTTTGAGGAACATCCCCAGTATGCAAAGAAGATAATAGAAAAGGCTGTTCAGGCCGCCCGTGCCCGTGAGGCTGCCCGCAAAGCCCGTGAGCTTGCCCGTCGTAAGGGGGCCCTGGATGACTCCGGCCTGCCAGGAAAGCTGGCCGACTGCTCTGAAAAGGACCCTGCACAGAGTGAGCTTTTCATAGTGGAGGGTGATTCTGCTGGAGGCTCTGCCAAACAGGGTAGAGACCGCAGGTTTCAGGCCATACTGCCTTTAAGAGGAAAGATCCTGAATGTAGAAAAGGCAAGGTTCGACAAGATGCTTACCTCTGATGAGATAAAGACCCTTATCACTGCCCTGGGTACCGGAATCGGGCCTGAGTTTGATATCTCAAAGATCCGCTACCACAGGATAATCCTGATGACCGATGCTGACGTGGATGGTGCCCATATCCGTACGCTGCTTCTTACCTTCTTTTTCCGGCAGATGCGGGAGGTTATTGAAAAGGGCTATCTATATATTGCCCAGCCACCTCTTTACAAAGTAAAGAGAGGCCGAACCGAGCGATACATACAGAATGATGCAGAGCTACAGGAAATGCTCTTTGAACTTGCCTCAGAGGATGTTGCGTTAAGGGTAAATGGAAACTTCATAAAGGGGAAAAACATTATTCCCTACCTAAAAAGGATGACCGAGTATGTAAAGCTACTGGAGTGGTTTTCCCTCAGACGCCGAGATACTGAGCTTCTTGAGTATATAGTATCCAAAGGGATAGATATTAATTATTTAAAGGACAGAGCTCGTCTTGAGGCCCTGGTAGAGGAGCTTTTCTCGGTATTTAAAAACCTGAAGGTCTCAGAGATAGGTTTTGATGAGACCCACGAGGCCTATCAGGTAGAGATAAAGAGAATGGGTAAGAGGGTAAGGATTGAGCCTGAATTTATACTATCGCCTGATTACAAGGAACTGAGAAATCTCTACTCTATTGTGGAACTTCTTGGACCAAAACCATACAAAATCAAGGTAAAGGATGAGGAACAGGATTTTAACACCGTTACAGAGATGCTGGAGAGGGTGATGGAGATTGCAAGAAAGGGCCTCAGTATACAGCGTTATAAGGGACTTGGTGAGATGAATCCTCAACAGCTCTGGGAAACCACCATGGATCCGGAGATGCGAACCCTGCTTCAGGTTACCATTGAAGACTCTGTTAAGGCCGACGAGATATTTACCGTGCTGATGGGAGATCATGTAGAGCCCCGGAAGGAGTTTATAGTCAAGCATGCCCTTGAGGCAAGAAACATAGATATCTAAATAGTAAATAGAGGGAGCATTATGAAACATACGGTTATAGGGCTTATACTCGGTGCCGGACTTGTGGTAAAGATAGTGATGATTATCCTTCTTTTCTTTTCCGTATTTTCGTGGGCAATAATAATCCTTAAGTGGAGGCTCTTTGCAAAGGTAAAAAAGGAAACCGATATATTCTACAGGATTTATCGTCAGGAAAAGGATCCAAAGGCGGTATATCAGGCAACCCGAACCCTTATGATAACACCCCTTGCAAGACTTTTCAGGGCAGCTTACACTGAGGGCCGAAAGGACAGAGAAGAACTTCGACGGACGATAAAGCGTTATATGGCCCTTGAATCTGCACGGCTTGAGAGATATCTTAACTTTTTAGCTACTACAGGCTCAACCACTCCTTTCATAGGTCTTTTTGGTACGGTATGGGGCATTATGACCTCCTTCCAGGGTATAGGTGCAGCAGGCTCTGCCTCGCTTGCTGTGGTTGCCCCGGGTATAGCAGAGGCCCTTATAGCAACCGCCATGGGCCTGGTGGCAGCTATTCCAGCGGTTATAGGTTACAACTACTTCCTTAGTATGGCTGGAAGAATGATAATCCAGATGGAGGACTTTGCCGAGGAGCTTCTTGATTTCCTCACAAGGGGTGAGTAATTTATTCAAAGACCTATATTAGCGTCTGGTAAAAAATACAGGGGATATTAATTTTGAGCGGCTTTAATTTTGTATAGTGCTTGCCGTGAAGGCAAGCACACAAAACTTCCTCGGAGCAAGGGTCCCCGTTCTGTTGACTTCCCCTTAATATTTCCTTACAATTAAAGTAAGACATTAATTCCTTACCAGGAGGTATTAAACATGATTACGGCGAAGGTAACATCTAAGGGTCAGATAACTATTCCAAAAAAGGTCAGAGATGAACTCGGGATTCAGCCTGGTGAGGAAATCGGTTTTGAAAGTAAAGGAGGCGTGGTTTATATCAAAAAAGTTATAAGAAAATCTCCCTTTGATAAATGGGTTGGAAAACTTAGAACCCGGGATAAACAGAAAACAGATGATATAATTGACGAACTGAGGGGAAAGTGATCATAGCAGTAGATACTAATATACTACTGGATATCTTAATTCAGGATGAACACTATTTCAAGACATCAAAAAGATTGCTTGATGAATATATTCAAAAAGGTCAGTTGATTATATGCGAGATTGTATATGCTGAGCTGGCATCACAGTTTCAATCTGAAAAAGACTTGAAAGAATTTCTTAAAGATACGGGGATCAGGCTTGTTCATTCTACTCAGGAGGCATTTTATGAAGCAGGAAGAAGATGGAAAAAATATACAAAAAACAAAAGAGAATCCTTTCAATGCCCAAAATGTGGACAGTTGATAAAAGTAAGTTGTAAAAAGTGCCACTCCAGGATCAACCCCAGACAACATATGATCAGCGATTTTATTATAGGTGCTCATGCTCTCCAACATGCCGGCGTGTTGCTTTCAAGGGATAGGGGATATTATAAAACTTATTTCAAGGACTTAAAGGTAGTTCAATCAGTAGCCTCCAAATAACCA
>JAADIE010000016.1 GCA_013151495.1 Nitrospirota bacterium
CTACGGGTACACCACAGAATTATGACAATGTCTATCTTTTATATACAGGCTCATCGGATGTTACTGTAATATACAACTCCAGTATATGGCTAGGCTCAGTAGAGATTGATGGCACGGGCTCGGGGCTTATAACCCTCGATATTAGTAATTATTTTCTACCAGATACCGTTCGAGTTGGATACAGTGGTAAGGGAAGAATTATTCAACAAAGCGGTACTCATGACATTCGTTATTCCTTAATGCTTGGCGGTAGAACAGGTAGTACTGGTACATACCATTTAAGCGGTACAGGTAAGCTCATTATAGAAAGATGGGACGAGATAATAGGAAACAGTGGTACAGGCAACTTTTTTCAAAGCGGAGGAACACATACAGTTAAAGCGGGTCTTGTTATTGGCAGGTATGCTGGCTCTTCAGGAGTGTATAACCTGAGCGGAAATGGTAGCCTTTCTGTATTGCTCGGAGAATGTGTAGCCTGTAACGGTACAGGTAGTTTTTTACAAAGTGGTGGAACCCATTCTATAGGTGACAATCTCTATATTGGACAGGGCTCAGGTAGCTCTGGCACATATACCCTTCAGGGCTCTGGTACACTTGTAGTAAATGGTTCTGAATTTGTTGGTTACTCAGGTGCAGGCAAGTTTAACCAGACTGGTGGAACTCACACAGTAAAAAGTGAACTTTTTATTACATATAACTCAAGTAGTAGCGGAATATTTAACCTTAGCGGAGGCACCCTGAATGTTAATACTGAAATCATATACTGAAATCATTGGTGCCGGTGTCTTTAATCAAAGTGGTGGAACCCATACTGTAGACAATAATCTCTTTGTCCGATATGGCGGTGAATACAACTTAAGTGGTACAGGCAGCCTTACAGTAAAAAATAACGAGTTTATTGGTGAGCGTGGTAATGGTGTTTTTAATCAAACCGCTGGAATACATACAGTAAATAAGGATCTCTTTTTTGGCTATTATGGTTTCAGTAACGGTATTTATAACCTCAGCAACACTGGAAGCCTTATAGTAAAGAGGAATGAATACCTTGGATACGATGGAGTTGCCACATTCAACCAAACAGGTGGCACCCACAGGGTTGATGGAATACTCAACATTGGCTCTTATTCAGGCGATGGAACATATAATCTAAGTGGTGGCACTTTAACGGCACATAGTATTGTCAATAAGGATACCCTCAATTATACTGGTGGTAACCTGAACCTCGGAACAGACGGAAGTGGTACTTATACCAATATAATAACCGGCGTTACAAACTTAAGCGGAGCAGGCACTCGTACTATTAATGGAAAAGTAACAAACCTTGGTACATTCAATGTAAACAACACCACTGCAAACTATACCGGGAGGTTTACTAACTTTGGTGCATACATTAGTGATCCCTCCACCAATTACTTTAATGACCTGGTTATTAGCAGCTCAGGTTATCTTAGTGGAGGTGCCGGAGACTCCTGGATAATTAGTGGCGATTTAATAAGCATGAGTACACAGAACACATTATGGTCCACTGCCGATTCTTATCTCAGCTTTGTTACAGGTGCTGACCTGCTCCATGATTTATATATTACTGGTAAGGACCTTGGTGCTGTGCTTGATGGTTTTACCAACAATTTTGCCTGGGGAACACTTGAGCTTGCAGAAAATAACATACTTCGTCTCTTTGATGGTGATACTATAACAAACGTTTATACCAGTGGAATAGTAAGTTATGACTCAAGCAGATTTGACGGTGGTGCGCTTTATGTAAACAGGATACTTGGGCTTGATATTTCAGGTACCAGTATATTGAATATTTATGGTAATGGTCTTAATATATACTATCTTGCTTCTGCTAATGATTATCTTGGTGGGCTGACTTATGAGTTAATAGATGGTGGGTATCTCATTCCCATAAAAGATACCGCTCCTGTGCCAGAGCCTGGCACTGTGGTTTTATTTACTGCTGGTTTAGCCGGCTTTGCAGCATTTAGAAAGAGGCTAAAAAAATAACAGAGAGCCTTTAAAAGAAACCATCCGGATAAGCCCTGCTTATCTTTCTGATATCCACACCTCTGTATTTTCCGCTTTTAAGGGCCTCGACCAGGCCATCCTCGGTCACCGGCACAAAAAACTCAGTATAACACTGGCCAACCTCGTTATGATCATGGGCATCGGAGCCACCGGTGTAAGGTAGATTCAGCCTGTTTGCTACCTCAATCGCCCTTTGGTTAAACATGTGGTGATTGTAACCGTTGTATCCCTCTATTGCAGCAAACCCGTTGATAGTAAGCAGGGCATCGCCAAGGCTGTTGCTACCCCTGAAGGGATGAGTGGGTATTACCACACCGCCTTTCCTGTTTACTATCTCAATAAGTTCCGACACTGGTGGCAGGGAAAGACCCAGCCTGTCTGTGTTTACACCAAAGACAAGGCAATGGCCCTCCAGGGTGGAAAACTCAACACCACGGAAAATCAAAATATGTCCGTAGTACTTTTCCTTTAGCCCCTCTACCGGTTCGGATGCCTCGTAGCTGTAGTGTTCGGTAAAGGCGATACCATCAAGGCCAAGTTCAATAGCCCTTTCGATAATATCCTCTGGCTCGGCGCTTGAGTCTCCACTGAATTTTGAATGTACATGCAGGTCAATCTTAAACATATCGACACCTGTTCAATTAAGCAATTTCACTATCACGCTGTTTGATAGCAGCATTCCCTTTGGCGTCAGGTAAAGGCGCTGGTTATCCATTTCTATAAGACCATTGTTTTTAAGGGTTTTGAGGGTCTCTTCATCTACATGAAGTTCAGAAAGCCTTACTCCATAAATGGTTCTTAACCCCAGAAACACCTTCTCTTCCCTGATTTCCTCCTCGTTAAGGATGGTAGAGCTTTTTAACGGAGGGTTTCCATTTTTAATAAGCCTGAGATACTCACCCAGGTCGTCCACATTCTCGTATCGTCTGTTTTTTATAAGACCATGTGCCGAGGGGCCAAACCCAAGATAGTCCTCCCTCTGCCAGTAAGCCAGGTTGTGTCTGCATTGAAAACCCTCAATTGCATAGTTGGAGATCTCATAATGGATGTATTCATCAAGGGCATTGTGCACTGTCCAGAAAAGCTCAGCCTTTTCATCATCTGATAAGGCTTTTATTCTGCCTTCTTGCACCTTTTTGCCTAATGGGGTATGTTCATCAATAGTAAGCTCATAGGCAGATATATGGGGGACTTCGTAATCCTTTATCTTTTCAATGCTTTTAAGTAGCAAGGCAGGGCTCTGTCCTGGAATGGCATATATTAAATCTACAGAGAAATTCTCAAAATGCTCCATTACACAACCAATGGCTGCCTCTGCCTCCTCGGCTGTATGAACCCTTCCGAGCATTTGTAATTCCTCGTTGTTTAAAGACTGAACACCTATGCTCAACCTGTTTACTCCAGCACTCAGGTACTGTTTAGCCCTTCTACCATCAAGCCCGGTGGGGTTTGCCTCAAGCGTAATCTCGGCATCACCGGAAACATTATAAATTCTATATATCTCCTCGATTATTTCACCTATCTCGGCAGGTTTTAGTAGCGAGGGGGTGCCTCCACCAAAGTAAATGGTCTTGATATTTTCCCTGTAGCTACTGTAAAGCCTGATCTCCTTTTTAAGGGCCTCCATGTACTGAAGTTTCAGGCTTTCATCCAGTACTATGGAGTAGAAATCGCAGTAGGAACATTTCCGAATGCAGAATGGGATATGAATATAAATGCCAGCCATCGTATTTGAAGTGGCGGAGAGGGTGGGATTCGAACCCACGGTGGGGTTTTACCCCCACAACCGCTTAGCAGGCGGCTGCCTTAAGCCACTCGGCCACCTCTCCAGAGTGAAAACCAAGCTATATAATATAACTGAAACAGACCAAGAAGGGCAAACATAAAGGGCACCCGATTTTTATGCTTATCTGGTGCCCTTTTGATAGTTTTTGTGGTCGATTAGTTTTTAGATGCCTGCTGCTTTTGTCTGTAATCCTCGATAGCCTTTTTCAATGCATCGGCTCCGAGGTTTGAACAATGCATCTTCTGGGGTGGTAGTCCGCCAAGAGCCTCGGCAACCTGCTCTTTTGATATCTTCATAGCCTCGTCAAGGGTCTTACCCTTGACCATCTCTGTAATCATGCTGCTGACCGCAATAGCGGCTCCGCAGCCAAAGGTCTGAAATTTTGCATCAACTATTTTGTCGTCCTCTACCTTGATATAAAGCTTCATCACATCACCGCAGACGGGGTTCCCTTCCACCCCAACACCATCAGCATCAGGCATTTCGCCAACATTCCTTGGGTTCATGAAATGGTCCATTACTTCTTTTGAATACATGATCCACCTTCCTCCGTTCCTTCCCACCCTTTAGCATAGGGCGAGAGTTCTCTTAGCCTCTTTATTATCTGAGGAAACTCCTCAAGTGCATACTCAACCTGCTCCATGGTATTTTCCCTGCCAAAGGTAAACACAATAGAGCCATGGGCAACATGAGATGGAATACCCATAGACAAGAGCACCGGCGAGGCCTTAAGTGCCTTGGATGTACAGGCTGAACCACTGGCAACATAGATGCCCTTGGCAGCCAGCATCAGCAACATTCCCTCGCCTTCAATAAACTCGACACAAAAACTTGCATGCCCGGGCAGACGATTTTCAGGATGCCCGGTAAAATGAACATTTTCTATCTTCATTACACCTTCAACCAGCCTGTCTCTTAGTTTTCGTACATGCTCCATCTTCTCTGGCAGTTCCTTTTTTACAAGCTCAGCAGCCACACCCATCCCAACAATGGCAGGCACATTTTCGGTGCCAGCCCTTCTTCCGCCTTCCTGTATTCCTCCAAAGATCAGAGGGATAATCCTTGTGCCCTCTTTTATATAGATAGCTCCTGCACCCTTCGGCCCGTTAAACTGGTGGGCTGCCATACTGAGCAGATCAACACCAAGGTCCTTTACATCAACCGGTATATTACCAACCGATGCAACCGCATCGGTGTGCATAATGATATTGTGCTCCTTTGCTATTTGAGCTATCTCCTTTATTGGTTCAATAGTGCCCACTTCAGGGCTTGCATGTATAACCGATATAAGTATGGTTTCATCGGTGATAGCTTTCTTTATATCTTCAGGATGTATAACGCCATGTTTATCGGGTGTTACATAGGTAACTGTAAAACCAAGCTTTTCAAGAAACCGTGCTGAGTTTAATACCGAATGATGCTCCATTCGGGTAACAATGATATGCTTTCCGGTATATTGATGGGCAAATGCAATTCCTCTCAGGGCAAAGTTGTTTGCCTCAGCACCTGATGAGGTAAATACAATTTCAGTGGTCTTTGCGTTTACAAGCGTGGCAACCTGCTCGCGTGCCTTTTCTATGGCCTCGCGTGCCCTTATTCCAAGAGGATACACACTCAAAGGATTCCCGAACTCTTCCTTAAGGTAAGGAAGCATTGCCTCGTACACTTCCTCACGAAGGGGGTTGGTTGCTACATTGTCAAAATAACATTCCATTTTCTACTCCTTGTCTCCTTTATTTTTATCTTCTGTTTTACTCTGCCCGGGCACAGGACAGAACTTTTTGTCGCCCCTTTTTCTTATATAAAACTTGAAATAATCAGGTGTTTCATCAACCCCAAGGAATTCATTGCCGGTTTTTTCACACCACTCGGGTATATCTTCAAGGGCACCGTCGTAGTCTGTTAAAAGCTCAAGTATCTGCCCCTCTTCAAGCTCCCTCATCATCTCATCCAGCTTCAGCAAATGCATGGGGCACATCATGTAAACAATGTCGGTTGTTACATCAGGCTTAATGTTTTCAACAAATTTTATCTTGCTCATACGCCCGCCATCCTTTTCTTTTTATTGATGATGTTTGCGAAGTCTTTATAGCTTTTACCACTTAAAAGGTCTTTCAGAGTGATGGTGTTAAGAAAATCCTCAATCTGTTTTCCAAGGCTTTTCCACAACAGATGAGTAACGCATCTTTCCACCCTGATACATCCCTCAGATGGATCAAGACAGGATGTAATTGCCACAGGACCTTCAAGCTCGAAAAGTATATCAGCTATTGTAATCTCCTCTGGTGCCCTCTGAAGCACATATCCACCGCCAGGGCCTTTTATGCTACGAATAAGGCCGGCATGCCTTAGTTTATTGAGTATCTGCTCAAGATAGGGTATCGATACATCCTGTTTTTCAGATATAGACCTTATGGTTACCGGCTCGTCAGGATAGCCCCTGGCAATTTCGTACATTGCCCTTACACCGTACTGTCCTTTTGTTGATAGCCTTAGCATACTTGGATTATAAAATACCTTACTAATTTTGTCAAGTATTTTTCGTATACTAAAAATTCCCTCCTGCCTTTTATTGTTTAGGTCTTTTTCTGATTATGAGGTAGGGTACTTTCTTTTATCCGGCTTATTTTGTATTCTAAATAAAGATCATCATGTTGCCAGTATGTGTTAATATCGGGCTCATACTCCTTTCCTCAGACTACAGAATTGTGGGTATGAACAGCTATGCCCGCTCTGTACTTGGGCCAGCACTAAAGGAGCTTGGCAAGGATGTCTTTAAATACCACCCACAGAAAAGCCATAAAAAGATAGAGGCCATACTGAAAAAGGCTGAGGTCCTTGAGCAGGACTCTCCTGTTGCAATGATAATCGATGTCTTAAACAAAGTACTCATGATTAATGTTTCCAAAATAAATATGATTGACAACCATGCTACCGCCATGTATGCCATGACCTTCATTGATGTAACCCGTGAAACAGAGGCTGAATACAACCCTGAAAGCGGATTGATGGAACTCAGGAAGCTACCAATCTGTGAAAAAAGCGGATTTTTGTTTGTGGATGTGGATGACATCTACTATGTACAGTCAGACGGTAATTACTGCAGGGTTTATACAAAAAGCCGTGCATATTACATACACAGCACTCTGAAGGAGATTATTAAACGATACGGCGGTAAAAACCTTTTCAGGGTTCATAAGAGCTATGTGGTAAATCTAAAAAACATCCACAAGATTCAGCGCGACGAGGCCCATCACTATTCAATCATTTTCAAAGGCAATATCCCTCCGGTGCCTGTGGCAAGAAGACGTCTTGCTGAGCTTAAAAAGGCCCTTGAGCTTCACTTTAAACCGCTCATCAAAGCAGATTGACCTTTTATCAAAAAAACCTTGACCTTGAAAATCCATCTGATATAAATCAAGTATAGTCAAACCCTTAACTAAAAACTTACCTGAAAATAAGGGGGTGCCATGAAAGGAATATTTATCGACATTAGTAAGTGCACTGCCTGTAAATCCTGCGAAATTGCCTGTGCGGTGGCACATTCAAAAAGCGGAAACCTCTTTGAAGCAATCTTTGAAAAGCCTGCGCCCAGAAAACGGGTTTATGTAGAGCCTGCAAACTCTCATTCCTATCCATCAAGGTGTATGCATTGCAAGGATGCCCCGTGCGTGATAGCCTGCCCAAATGGTGCAATGAAGAGGGATGAACAAAGGGGTATTGTGCTTGTCAATGAAGACCGCTGCATGGGCTGCCTGATGTGTGCCATGGTCTGTCCTTTTGGAGCTATTACGCTTGATTCCGAAAAAGGCAAAGCTGTTAAGTGCGATTTCTGTACAAGACGCCTGAGCGAGGGCAAGGTGCCTGCCTGTGTAGAGGCCTGCCCAACCTCATCATTACGATTCGGTGAATTGGAAGAGATGGTTAAAGAAAAGAGACGAACCATTGGTGCATCCGTTGTTGTAGCAGCGGAAACGGCTAAAGAAAATCTTTAGAATACATGAGGAGGTGTTTATGTTAACAAAGGAATTTGATAAAGCCACCCAGGTTTTAATAGACAGGGCCCATTCCCTTGGTATCTCAACCGGTGTGGATAGACTATCTGCCCAGCAACCCCAGTGTGGTTTTGGACAGCTTGGTACATGCTGCAGGATGTGCTATATGGGGCCATGCCGTATTGATCCCTTTGGGAACGGCCCAAGCACAGGGGTATGCGGTGCTACCGCCGATACAATTGTATGCCGTAATCTACTCAGGGAAGAGGTAGGTGGGGCATCATCCCATGTTGGTCACGCAAGGCATGTGGTGGTTACCTTCAAAAAGATGCTCGAAGGTAAGGCCCCTGGTTATAAGATTACAGACAGGGAAAAGCTCTACGAGGTCGCAGCCGGCCTTGGAATAGAAACCGATGGAAAGGATGAAAAAGAGGTAGCCCGGATGGTAGTTGAAAAGGCCCTGGAGGACCTAAGTCGTCAGGATGAAGAGCCAATGAACTGGCTCAGGTTCAGGGCACCAAAAAAGGAGTTTGAACTCTGGAAGGAAAAGGGGCTACTTGTATCTAATGCCCACAACGAGATAGAGGAGGCCATGCACCGTACATCAATGGGAAACGATGAAGACCCTGTAAACCTGTTGCTTGCCTGCCTGAAGATCGGGCTGGTTGATGGTTATGCCGGACTTCATATGGCCACTGATTTTCATGACATACTCTTTGGCACCCCAAAGGTCAAAAAGATAGAGGCCAATCTTGGTGTGCTCGACAGCGATATGGTAAACATTGCCATGCATGGCCACAATCCTGTGCTTTCAGAAAAGATCTTGGAATGGTCCGAAAAACTCACCGATGAGGCAAAGGCTGCCGGAGCAAATGGTGTTAACCTGGTTGGTGTGTGCTGTACAGGTAATGAGCTTACAGTCAGAAACGGTGTGCCCATGGCTGCCCATAACCTTCAGTCTGAGCTTATATTGCTTACCGGTGCTGTTGATGCCATGGTGGTTGATATGCAGTGCATCTGGCCATCTATAACCAGAATTGCAGACTGTTTCCAGACCAGGATCATCACCACCGAGTCATTTGTAAAGATGCAGGGGGCTGTGCATGTGGCCTTCGAGCCTGAAGAGGCTGATAAAAAGGCCGAAGAGGTGGTTCGTCTTGCCATAGATGCCTATAAACAGAGAAAGGGAAAAGATGTATTCATACCAGAGGAAAAGAGCATCGGCCTGGTTGGCTTTTCGGTTGAGGCAATCCTTGATGTACTGAAGAAAATAAATGCCGACGATCCGCTGATGCCTGTAATTGATAACATAAAAAATGGCAACATTTACGGTGTGGTAGGTTTTGCAGGCTGCCCGAGCATAAAGCTAAGAAACACCCTTATGACCGAAACCATGGTAAAGGAACTGCTTAAAAACAATGTGCTTGTGGTAACCACAGGCTGTACTGCCCATATATGTGCACAGGCAGGACTGCTGAATACAGATGCAACCGAAAAATACTGCGGCGAAGGGCTAAAGGCAGTGCTTAAGGCACTTGGCGAGGCTGCAGGGCTTGATGCGCCACTTCCGCCTGTATGGCACATGGGCTCCTGTGTTGACAATTCAAGGATTGCCACCCTGCTGAAGGCACTTGCCGAAAGGCTTGATGTAAGGGTAAGCCAGTTGCCTGTTGCTGGTTCAGCACCTGAGCTGGTGCAGGAAAAGGCTGTCTCTATTGGCACATGGCTACTTGCCCTTGGACTGATGGTTCACATTGCGCCACATCCAAGAATACTCGGAAGCCCTGTAGCTACAAAGGTGCTCACTGAAGGGCTTGAGGAGATCACCGGTGGAAAGGCCTTTGTGGAGTTAGACCCTTACAAAGCGGTTGAGGGAATGTTAAACCATATAAAGGCAAAAAGACAGGCTCTGGGGATCTAAAAGATGGCCATAGTAATACTTGGAAACGGGCCTGCCTCTGTGGCAGCAGTTGAGGCAATCAGAAAAAAGGGCTACAGGGGGATGATCACCATGGTCTCCCCTGAGCCCTACCCTGCCTATACACCCTGTTTCCTTGCTGATTATCTAAAGGGTCATGCCCCGGAGGAGAGTCTTTTTATCAGGAATGCCGACTTTTACAGGGGCCTTAATGTTGAGCTCTTAACCGGGGTTTCTGCCCAATCAGTGGATACAGACCACCGGAAGGTAACACTGTCTGATGGTAATGAAATAACCTACGATAAACTGCTTATTGCCACCGGAGCAAAACCCATTGTACCAGAAATAGACGGAGTGAATGGAAAGGGTGTTTATACCTTTAAGAGCCTTAACGATGCGAAAACCCTTATTCAGGATATAAAACCTGAAAGCCCCGTGGTGGTTGTTGGGGCTGGATTCATCGGGCTTGAGGTAGCAGAGGCCCTTAAACTTAAAGGTGCCAAGGTAACAGTGGTTGAAATGAAGCCCCAGATTCTGCCACAGATGCTTGACCAGGAAGCTGCTTCAATTGTAATGGAGCATCTTAAGAAAAAGGGGCTTACCATTCTGACAGACACCACAGTTGAAAGCATTGCCCGGGATACTGAAGGCAACATTACCCATGTTTCCACCACTCAGGGAAAAGCAATCCCCTGCCAGTATGTGATCTTTGCAATTGGCGTAAGGCCTAATATTGAAATAGTTAAAGAAACACCCATAAGAACTGAAAGGGGCATCATTGTTAATCAGGAGATGCTAAGCAGTGTTGAGGGTGTTTATGCTGCTGGTGATGTCTCGGAGATAGAAATTAACGGAAAAAGAAGATACAATCCTATTCATCCTGTTGCAGTGCTTGGAGGCCGGGTAGCAGGTGAAAACATGGTTGAGCAGGGCTCATGCAAAGTAGATTGGATTCCAGAGAATCTAAATGTAATAAGGCTATTTGGTCTTTATGTCTGCTCTGTTGGTACTACCCGGGCCCCACAGGAACAGCAGATAAAACAGGATGGACTTTTCAAAAAGGTCTTTCTTGATGAAGATAGCAGGCTTAAGGGTGTGGAGATTGTAGGCACTGCAGAAAAGGCAGGAGTTTATCTTGCTGCCCTGCAGAAGGCCACCAGGGTAAGTAATGACCTCCTTTACCGCCCTCGGTATATACCACCTGAAATGGTGGTATGAGATTATTACTTTAAACTATTGATATATGACCTGATTTCGTTCACGAACTTTCTAAAATCAGAAATGTTATCCCTTATCAACTTGAGCAACAATTCATCATCACATCTCCAGTAGCCATGTATTAGAAACTCATTTCGTTAATCTGCAAGAGGTTGAATCTTCTTTGAAAGCTCTTCTGTAATAATCCCGTATTTATAAGCCTTTTAAAAGCATCTCTATAACCAGAGACAGGGATTTTAAATTTACGGGCTAAAATGTGCTGGCATATTTGAAG
>JAADIE010000120.1 GCA_013151495.1 Nitrospirota bacterium
AATAACCTACCTAAAATAAAGGCTTTTTAATTATTTCCTGTAGTAAGAGATCTCTGGCACAAACATTGCTTTTGTTTCCAGTGAGATGTATAGAGCAATATACATAGCAACATCGGCAGCATCAGTAAAGGACAGGCAGCTTGAGTTTATTAATCGAAACCTGGCCAACCTAAACACCATTGGTTACAAAAAAGAAAGGATTGCCTTCAGCTCGTTTGTACTGCCTAAAGAGTTTATGTTCGAGGCATCCACAAAGGTAATGTTAAATCCGTCTCCCATAATCACAACCGATTACTCAGAAGGAAAGCTAATTAACACGGGCAATCCACTGGATCTTGCCCTGAAAGGCAAGGGCTTTTTTGTTCTTGAGGGTAATAGATACACAAGAAGGGGTGACTTCAGGCTCGACAGCGAGGGATACCTGATAAATATTGATGGAATGAGGGTCTTGGGTGACAACTCCATGCCAATAAGGATCCCTTCTGGTAAGGTGATAATAGCGAAGGACGGAAGTATAACCGTTGATGGGAAAAGGATAGCCCGTCTGAAGATAGTTGACTTTGCAGAACCCTACAGACTTTTAAGGATTGGAGATTCGCTGTACATTCCGCAGGGACAGCAAGAGCCCATAGAATCCGTAGCCCAGGTGATTCAGGGAAGTCTGGAAGGATCTAATGTCAACATCATCAGTGAGATGACACGCATGATCGAGGCAACCAGGGAATTTGAGACCTTTCAGAAGACTATAAGAGCAATAGATGAGGCATCATCAAAAGCAATAAACGAAATAGGGAGGATATAAAAGATGATCAGATCACTATTTATTGCAGCAACAGGTATGGAGGCCCAGACATTAAAAATCGATGTGATCGCAAACAATCTGGCAAACGCAAACACAGCTGGTTATAAACGCAGCAGGGCTGATTTTCAGGAGTTAATGTACCAGGATGTAATGACACCTGGCGCTATTTCTGCAGAGGGATCCCAGGTGCCTTCAGGCATTCAGATTGGTCTTGGTGTCAAACCCGTAGCTGTACAAAAGATCTTCGAAGAGGGTGAGCTTGTCAATACAGGTAACCCTCTTGACCTGGCAATAGAAGGGGATGGATTTTTCCAGATCGTAAAACCTGATGGTGAGATAGCTTATTCAAGGGCAGGCACATTCAAGCTGGATAGTGAAGGAAGGATTGTAAATTCAGAGGGTTATCTTTTAGAGCCTGAAATAACCATACCACCTGATGCTACCCAGATAACAGTGGGCTCCGATGGTAAGGTCACGGTGCTACAGCCCGGAAGTACCACGCCAGTAGAGGTTGGGCAGATAGAGATCGCTAAATTTCCAAATCCTGGTGGTCTGAAGGCAATTGGAAGGAATCTATTTGTTGAGACACCATCCTCAGGGGCACCTATAACCGGTGTGCCTGGTGAGGATGGTCTTGGCACCATACAGCAGGGATTTGTTGAATTAAGTAATGTAAATATCGTTGAAGAGATGATTCAGATGATAATCAGTCAGAGGGCCTATGAAATGAACTCAAAGGCTATTCAGGCCTCTGATGAAATGCTTCAAACAGCCAATAATCTGAGGAGGTAAAGGGACCATGCCTGTGCTATTAGTACTTGCCATGGTGCTTAGCTGGTCGCCGGGTAATTACTTGAAAAACTATATACTTGAGCATTATCCCTGGGATAGGGTTGAGGTAGAATCTGTAAAATACGAGGGAAATTTGCCAGCACAAAGGCCAGTAAACATAATAATTCAGCGTGGACCGGTTGGTAGAGCAGTATTTCTGTTGGAGTTTCCTGATGGTACATATAAAAAGGTTTACGCTAAGGTGGATGCCCAGCAAACAGTGGTAAGAGCGGTAAGGCCTTTAAGAAGAGGTACTGTATTAAAAAGGGAAGACCTGTATATGGCACCAGCAAATGTCTTAAGAATGCCAAAGAATGCTCTTACCAGTATGGAAGATGCTGTTGGTAAGGTGCTGAAGAGGTCTGTTAGATCAGGTGCCATACTTACTGAAGCACTGGTTGTTGAGAAGCCATTAATACACAAGGGACAAAAGGTGATAATTGTTTATGAAAAGCCCGGCCTGAGGTTGACAGCACCAGGGGTGGCCAGAGAAGACGGATACAGAGGCAGCAGTATACAGGTTATGAATCTTTGGTCAAAGAGAATTATGATTGGCTTTGTACAGGATAGTTCAACTGTTAACATAACACCCTGAGCAGGAGAATCGGACATGAAAATCCTTGGCAAACTTGGTTTTTTCTTTTTGTTTTTGGCACTAATTAGTGGCTGTGCGTCCTCCAGTAAAACCCTTCCACCTCCGTCGCCTGCGTATATAAATAGTTCGACCATGCAGGCATATAAACCTGTGCCTCAGTCGCCAGGGTCTATATATCAGGACAGGGCAAGTTTATTTGAGGACAGGAGGGCGCGACGCTTAAACGATCTGGTTACCGTACTTATTGTAGAAAGGGTCTCTGGTAGTAAAAAGGCAGAGACAGCAGCAGGTAGAGATTCTTCTATTGATGCAGCAATAACAAAGTTCTTCGGAATTCCTCTTGATTTTAATCAAAGCAATCTGTTTGGTAAAGGGAATGCCTTTTCTCCATCTACGGCAAGTACTATTAAGAACGACTTTAAAGGTACCGGAGAAACGACCAGAGAGGGATCCCTGCGTGGCACAATAACGGCCAGGGTTGTGGATGTGCTACCTAATGGAAACCTGGTAATTGAATCAAGGAAAGAGATTACTCTTAATTTTGAAAAACAGGTACTTGTTCTGAAGGGTATAATCAGACCTGAGGATATTTCCAACAACAACACCATCGAGAGCACAAGGATAGCAGATGCACAGATTTACCTTGTTGGAGAGGGCATAATCGATGAAAAACAGTCGCCTGGATGGCTGGGCAGAATAGTAGATAAGGTATGGCCCTTTTAGTCTGGAGGTCAGGTTATGAATAAAAGATTGTCCGTGTTTTTGTTATGTCTGACAATGCTCAGTTGTGTATTTAACCTGTCTGTAAGAGCGGAGCGATTAAAGGATATTGCCTTTGTCGAAGGAGTACGAGAAAATCAACTCGTGGGTTTTGGACTCGTGGTTGGTTTGAATGGTACAGGCGACAAGGGTAATGCAACCCTTCAGGGTATTGCAAATATGCTTTCCAGAATGGGCCTCAGGGTTAATCCCAAGGATATAAAAGCAAAAAATGTGGCTGCAGTTATGGTTACTGCTACGCTACCGCCTTTCCCAAAGCCAGGACTAAAGATTGATGCCATCGTTTCAGCTATAGGAGATGCTAAAAACCTTCAGGGTGGCACCCTGCTTCTTACACCATTAAAGGGACCCGATGGTAAAGTCTACGCTGTGGCACAGGGTCCAGTGTCTATAGGTGGATTTCAGGCCGGTGGAGGTGGCACTGGTGTACAGAAGAACCATCCCACTGTTGGAAGAGTGCCAGAAGGTGTAATAATCGAACGTGAGGTCTTTTTCGATATAAATCACATGAAGGAAATAAAACTTATCTTAAAAACACCTGATTTTACAGTGGCAACCAACACCATGAGGGCAATCAATACTACATTACGAGGCAAATACGCCCGTACCGAAGATCCCTCAACAGTAATTCTAAATGTGCCAGAGGCCTATAATGGAAGAGTGGTAGAGCTGATGAGGTTTATTGAAAATATTGATGTCAGAACTGATACACCTGCCAGAGTGGTAATTAATGAGCGTACCGGAACAGTTGTTATTGGAAATAATGTGAAGATCTCACCTGTTGCCATTGCTCATGGAGGCCTGACCATAGAGATAACCACAACCTATGGTGTCTCACAACCAGAGGCTTTTTCTGGTGGACAGACTGTAATTGTTCCACAAACAGAGGTGAGCGCCAAGGAGCAGAAGGCCCACCTCATACAGGTTTCCGGAACCACACTGGGGGAAGTAGTAAGGGCGCTTAATTCAATGGGTGTAACTCCACGGGATTTAATAGCAATACTGCAGGCCCTCAAGGCCTCAGGGGCATTGAAGGCCGAACTGGAGATATTATGATTTATGATCCGGTATTACTTTCGTTGATTGGTCCAAGGGGTAACGGTCTGAGCCCAAAGGACAGGGTCTCTCCGGAAGACCTGAAAAAGGTCTCCAGGGAGTTTGAATCTTTATTTTTATATGAACTATTAAAAAACATGGATGTGAAAGAAGGATTGCTTGGTAAAGGACTTGGTGGTGATGTGTATAACACCCTTTTCAGACTGGAGATATCAAGAGAGATGGCTGAAAGAGGAACCGGTCTTGGTGATATGATTTATGAGTCCCTCAAGAGGGCTATGGGGTATAATGTTAAAGAAAATCCTGTTCTGGACGATAATATTGATAGCAAAGAAGAAAACAGCACTGTAATAAGGAGGTAGAGATGAAGATCTACGGAAACAGACCTCCTGAGGGACAGGATGTTTATCTCAGGACCGAGAAAACCCAGGGCAAGGATGCCATAGAGAAGGTTCAGCAGACTGAAAAGCTATCAAAGGCCAAGGGAAGAGACAGGGTTGAGCTTTCAGACAAGGCAAAGGAGGTCGAATCCATCAAAAAGGCTATCGAGGCTCTGCCTGATGTGAGGACTGAACGAGTAGAAGCCATTAAGAAGGCAATTGAAACAGGGACTTACAGGATAGAGCCTGAAAAGATAGTCAACAAACTATTTGAGGAGTTATGACGACAGCGAAAGAACTGTTAAGAATACTCAAAGAGGAACTGAAGGGTTATGAAGGCCTCTACGAGTTATTGAAAAAGGAAAAGGAGGCAATAATTTCCTTCAGACCTTCTGATCTCGAGGATATAGTTAAGGAAAAGGACACCCTGGTTCTGCAGCTAAGACTACTGGATGAAGAGCGTAAAAGACTGGTACAGGAGTATGCCAGGGCTAACTCCTGTGGTAAGAGTCTTGTTGATATATATAATCATACAGGAAATAAAGAGTTTTTAGAGATCAGATCAGAGCTGATCAGTCTTTTACAGGCAATAGAGGAGCTTAACGAGATAAACCGTATCTTTATAGAACGGGCAACTCTACACCTGAAGACCTCCTCAACCTTTTTGAAATCAATTGTTAATCCGGAATCATATACAAGAGCAGTATCCAGAGAGGTATAGTTAACATGTCTATCTTTTCAATATTTGATATTGGTAAAAGTGCACTAATAGCAAGCCAGTCTGCCCTGGATGTAACTGCTCATAATATTGCCAATGTTAATACCGAGGGATATTCTCGCCAGCAGATTGTACTTCAAACACAGCCACCAGTAAAGACAAGGATAGGCTATATTGGAAGAGGTGTGCTGGCACGGCAGGTTACACGAAGTTATGATTCATTCTTGCAACGGCAGATATTTAATCAACAACAGCTTTTAAGCAGATCAGATGTTCTTGCAAATATTTATGGCGAACTGGAGGCTATTTTTAATGAGCAAATGCAGTCTGGCTTTTCCGATGCCTATGCCGAATATATAAACGCCTGGCAGGCAGTTGCTGATAATCCGGACTCCAAGGCTGAGCGGTCAGTTTTAATTTCAAAAACCAAGGCCTTAATAGGCAGGGCAAAAACGATTGAAAGATCAATAAATACCCTCCTTTCTGACATTAATAAAGATATTTCTAATTCGGTTGATAAGATAAATTCCCTGGCCCGGCAGATTGCAACACTAAATGAAAAGATTGCCCAGATAGAGGCTGGAAATTATCTTCAGGCCAATGATCTTAGAGACAAAAGGGATGTCTTGATGAGGGAGCTCTCAAAATATGTTGGTTACAACTATTATGAAGACACCAATGGTATGGTTACTATAATTGTTGGTAGAAAGAACCTGGTAGAAGGTGTTAGATACAATGAACTTGGCATTAGCAGAAATCAGGATGGTTCAATAAATATACTGTTTGGAGGAGAAAACATAAATTCTTTACTTCAGAATGGCAGGCTCGAAGCCCTGCTTACGGCTTCAGAGCAGATAAGGCAGGGGGCACAAAAGGCCTTCAGACGGCTTATTGCAGTACTGATAAGAAACACGAACCTTCAACATAAACAGGGGTTTGGTCTTGATGGTATCTCTGGAAGAGACTTCTTTGGTGGGCTTACCGTTTATACTGAGGACTACTCAGCAGGTGCTCGAATTAGCTCGGCTAATATCACAGATTACTCTACAGTGGTGCTGGATGAGTATAGAATTAATTTTACATCTACTACCGAATATGAGGTCGTTGATATAGATTCCAATACAGTTGTTGCTACCGGAACATATACAAGCGGTGCTACTATAACCTTTAATGGTATTTCAGTGGTGATCGAAGACGATGGTGGCACACCACAGGCAGGAGATTATTTTATTGTGAATCCCTTTGCTAATTCTGTTGAGGACTTCAGACTCTCCATAGCAGAGACCACTGAGATAGCTGCTGCCCTGGATGCCTCGGCCCTGCCCGGGGACAACAGAAACGCATTACAGATAATCGATATTTATAGGACTTCAGTTAATGAGCTTAATTCGGTAATCTCAGACTACTACAACTCTATTGTCGCTGATGTTGGAGTCTTGAGCGCTGCTGCTCAGGATAGCAGTAAATTCGAGAGTACTCTTATGGAAGAACTAACTTCCCGCAGAGAATCACTCTCGGGTGTAAATCTTGATGAAGAGGCTGCAAACCTGATCAGGTATCAAAAGGCCTTTGAGGCAGCTGCGAGACTGATTCAGATTACAGATAAACTAACTGAGGAGATATTGAAGTTATGAGGATATCAACCTTTCAGATATTTAATAATATAACCAAAAGTCTACAGAAGAATATGGAAAAGCTTTACTTTATGGAGGAGCAACTTTCCTCCGGAAAGAAACTGAATCGTCCATCTGATAATCCTGTTAGTATAGCCAGGGCACTGGCATATAAAGTTAACATTAAAGATTTTGAACAATTCAAAAGAAACATGGAAGATGCCCAGTCCTATCTTGAAGCCACTGAAGGGGCCCTGTCGACCCTTACAAATACCCTGACAAGGGCAAGAGAATTGACTCTTTCAGCGGTTAACGATACCCTGACTGAAAAAGACAGAAGGGGTATTGCTGAGGAGGTGCTTCAATTAAGGAACCATGTTCTTGGACTCGCCAACACAAAATACCGTGATCGATATATTTTCAGTGGCATGCTTTACGACAAACCAGCCTTTGACTCAGGTGGAAATTACCAGGGAGACAATAATTATATTGAGGTCAAAGTTAACCCGGATCTCAGAGTAAAGGAGAACATAACCGGCCTTGAAGGATTTGCCTATGTGCAGGGAAGTCATGAGGTTGTGGAACTTGACAGTGGTAAGTATGTCCATTATATACCTGGCCAGAACATTGATCCAACATATCCTGAAACAAGGGTTTATGTAGTAATTGCTGACACTGATGATGTACTAACGGTAGAGTCGGAACTGAGTACATGGCCATCCACCAGCGTACACATTGAAGATGCCTTTAGCTTTGACAACACTATTCAGATGATGGACAGGTTGAAAGATGCCCTCGACAACAATGCTACTGATAGAATTAATGCGCTGGTAGGGGCAATCGACAGGGCAATTAATGCAGTGGCTGAGAGCAGGGCTGCGGTTGGAGCAAGGATGAACCTGATAGAAAGAGAACATGAAAGGTCATCTGATGCAGTTGTGTCGTTACAAAAGAGCCTTTCAAAGGTCGAGGATGCAGATATAAGCGAGGTAATCTCGGAAATTGCCAAGTATCAAACAGCGCTTGAGGCGTTG
The DNA here is from genome assembly GCA_013151495.1 of Nitrospirota bacterium. GTDB lineage: Bacteria > Nitrospirota > Thermodesulfovibrionia > Thermodesulfovibrionales > JdFR-85 > JAADIE01. Next base: position 7,810 of record JAADIE010000120.1, read on the forward strand.
AGACAGTCAGGTGCTCATATAATAAGCAGATCGTTACTTGATTTTTTAAGATAATATAACTGATTGGAGGCAGGATGCTGGTATTGACAAGGAGGTCAGATGAGGCAATCAGACTTGGTGATGACATTATCATCAAGATAATAGAGATAAAAGGTGGACAGGTAAGAATTGGTATCGAGGCACCAAAGGGAGTGAGGATCTATAGAGAGGAATTATATCAGAGGATTCTTAACGAAAATCTGAGATCTGCCATGGCTGACGATGGTATATTTGGCAAGCTCAAGGAGGTATTCAGGAAATAATGATAGAGTTTAATACCTCAAGATTTGGTAAACTAACTGTAGAGGAAGACAGGGTTATAAACTTTCCAGGCGGACTGATCGGACTACCAGCACTTAAAAGATATGTACTCATTGACTATAAAGATACAGAAATAAAGTGGTTGCAATCGGTGGATGACCCTGAAGTGGCTTTTATAGTAGTAGAGCCCTTTGTACTGGATAGAAATTATCAGCTAACTCTCTCAGATTCAGTAGTTGAGCAGCTTCAGTTAAAGGATCCCAAGGACCTGGCCATACTAATAATTCTCAGGGTCGAAGACGGCAAGGTGATTGCCAACTTTCAGGGCCCACTGGTTATAAACTCCTCCAACAAAACAGGTGCCCAGATAATTGTTGAAACTGCGAGCATAGTTACTTATAATAACATTGAGACTGTTCAGAAGGGCTGAAATAAAAAATGACAGAGACGCTGGGTATAATTGTTGGGGGTGGCCCCGCACCCGGAATAAATGGTGTTATAAGCGCTGCAACCATAGAGGCCATTAACTCTGGCCTTAAGGTTGTTGGTATAAAGGATGGCTTCAAGAGACTTTTTCAGGGCGATCTAAACGCAGCAATCCCTCTTAATATAGATGATGTCTCCCGCATCCACACCGTAGGTGGTTCTATATTGAGGACTTCAAGGGACTATCCTTCAAGGCTTAAAACCGGACTTAAAAGAATGATGGAGACCCTGAATAAATTAAATATACGATATTTAATTACCATTGGTGGCGATGGAACATCGTATATGGCAAGGCTGATAGAAAGGGAGTCCATGGGGCGGATATCTATCGTTCATGTACCAAAAACTATAGACAATGATCTGCCAATACCGGGTGGAATGCCTACCTTTGGTTATGAAACCGCACGACATATAGGTGTAGAGCTTGTTAAAAATCTTATGGAGGATGCACGCACCATGGGCAGATGGTATTTTGTTACTACCATGGGTCGTTATACAGGACACCTGGCCCTTGGTATTGGTAAGGCTGCCGGTGCAACTGTTACATTGATTCCAGAGGAGTTTACCGAAAGAAGACTGTCTTTTAAGAAGGTAGCCGATATCCTTGAAGGAGCCATAATTAAGAGATTGTTTTTTGGAAAGGACCATGGAGTGGCTATTTTAGCAGAGGGAATAGCCTATAAGTTTAATCTAAAAGAATTAAGTAAATATGAAGAGGTTACAAAGGACGAGACAGGCCGTATCAGGCTTTCTGAAATTCAGCTTGGCAGGGTAATGAAACACTTTGTTAAGGAGAGCTTGGAGAAAAGGGGAATCAAGATTACAATCGTAGACAAGAACATAGGATATGAACTGAGAGCAGCTGATCCGATACCCTTTGACATTGATTACACAAGAAATCTGGGTTATGGAGCCGTCAGATACTTATTAAGTGGGGGCTCGGGGGCCATGATTGTACTTTATGATGGCCATTTAAGGCCCATCCCCCTGAAGGATCTTGTTGATCCGGCAACTGATAAGACCAGGATACGCCAGGTAAGTACCAGGTCTGAGGGATATGAGGTTGCCAGGAAGTATATGATCAGGCTTGAGAGGTATGACTTCAAAGAAAACCGATTAAAACAGCTGGCTGCTGTGGCCCGTTTAACGCCTGAAGAATTTAAAAAGAGGTTTTATTATACTGTTAAATAAGGCCCTCTACTCAGCTGTTCCTGAGGCTAACTCCCTGTAGTATTGCTCGTTATCAGCATAAAGTAAACCCTGTTCGTACTCTATAAGGCCTTTTTTGACAAGCTCGGCTATTGAATAGTCTATTGAAATAAAATCATCTGTGCTACTTAACATCTGTGATCGGATCTGGTGGGTTTTCCCTTCACGGATAAGATTTTTAATCCTGTAGCTGTTTACAAGCTTCTCATAAGCAGGGATTCTTCCCTTCCCCTCCCTTAATGGGATGAGTTTTTGTGAAAACACGAGTAACAAAGAGTCGGCCAGCTTAGATCTGATAAGACTTTCCCTGTGGGTTGGAAACATATCTATTATCCGCTCTATAGTTGATGTGCTAACAACTGTTCATTCCTCCAATACCAC
>JAADIE010000105.1 GCA_013151495.1 Nitrospirota bacterium
GTATAAAGAGCGTGTTTATGTGTATAATTTCCCTTATAAAGTGGTTGATATAAAGAAGAATTTCTATCAAGATAATCTTGCGAGACATTCATCCCTGCTCTCTCCGCAAACTTCCCCACATCATGCATTAATCCTGCAAGGGTGATTTTCTGGACGGTTGGTGATATCACTTTTTCCCTCCCATATTGTCATAAAGTGTGGTGTTTTTATTCATCTTTTTGCCCCCGTTACTTGAATTATATGATAGTAAAGATTATTTAAAAAATCAACTTGAATTTATGATTTTTATCTGATTTTAAAACAAAAGGTTTATTCAGTCAAAAAAAGAAATATTTTGGAAATATTCTTTGACAAGTAATTAGGCAGGTTTAGAAAAAATGGTAGGCGGAAGCGGGATCGAACCGCTGACCTCAGCCTTGTAAGGGCTGCGCTCTCCCAACTGAGCTATCCGCCCACATTATATGGATTAGGAATCTAACTAATTGATTATTAAAAATAAAATATCTATGTGGATTTTGTCAAATCGTATTTTGAGGCATAGCCTCTTGGGGTAATCATTCGTTCGTGCCAGACATAGGTATTTGAGTTTCCAATGATTAATGTGGTGTTCATATCTACCACGTCGAAAGGCACAGAGGATAGATTAGAGATCAGATGACTTTCGTTTTCACGAGTTGCCGCCTTTACAATGCCAACTGGAGTTTCAGGCGATCGGTATTTCATTATGATCTCGATTGCATGTTTCAGGTGGTCTTTTCTCCCTTTACTGCGAGGATTATAAAGTATAATCACAAAATCTGCTTTTGCTGCCAGTTCAAGCCGTGTTTCAATTTGCTCCCATGGAGTAAGTCGATCTGAAAGGCTGATACTGGCAAAGTCGTGCATAAGAGGCGCACCAAGCACTGCGGCACAGGCTGAAAGAGCAGGAATACCAGGGATTATCTCCACATCAATCCGGGCCTCTCCGTTTTGATTTTTAAGTAAATCAAACACAAGGCCTGCCATTGCGTATATGCCAGGGTCGCCACTACAAACGATGCAGACATCACGGCCTTTGAGGGCCTCCTCTATTGCCTTTGAACAGCGCTGGATCTCCTGGGTCATGCCTGTTTCGAAAACCTCTTTACCATTTATCAGGCCCCTGATTAGATCAATGTATTTGGTGTAACCAACAATAAGCTCTGCACCCTCAATAGCCTCTCTGGCTGCCTGCGTTATATGCTCGGTGCCACCAGGGCCTATGCCAACCACCCTGAGTCTGCCTTTTCTTTTTGCATGGCTGCTTTGTCTGAAGCCGTGTTCGAATTGGCTGTCGTAAAGTCTTGATCTCAGCCCGAGAGGTTCTTCTGATGCCCTGAGGGCCTGACCCACCAGTATTAAAGCGGTCTTTTTAATACCACTGGCCCTTACTTTTTCGGCAATATCCTTTAAAGAGCCACGAATGATTTTCTCATCAGGCCAGGAGGCCTTGTAAACCACCACAACAGGGGTATCATCCGGATAGCCACCGGATTTAAGCTCATCAACCACTTTATCTATCATTGAGACACTCAGGAAAATAACCATAGATGACCGATGCTCTGAAAGGCTCCTGAGTTTTTCAGCCGCTGGCACAGGTGTTCTACCCTCTAAACGGGTAAATATGACCGTTTGGCTGATTTCCGGTATGGTTAGCTCCTGACCAATTGAGGCTGCTGCAGCTGCTGCCGATGTTACACCTGGCACAACCTCGTAAGGTATTCCAAGCTTTTTTAGTTCCTCAATTTGTTCGGAAATGGCACTGTAAAAGGATGTGTCGCCTGTGTGAAGTCTTACAACTGTTTTTTTGTCGTTTATCGCCTTCTTGATGGTATCTATTATCTCATCAAGACTCATGTTTGCTGAATTGTGGACCTCAGCCTCGATGCCTTCAAGCAATGCAGGGTTTACCAGGCTACCTGCATAGATAACAACATCGGCTGACTCGAGAAGCCTTTTCCCTTTGAGGGTAATGAGTTCCGGATCTCCGGGGCCAGCACCAACAAAATAGACCTTGCTCATAGCGCCTCCTTTTTAGGGTGTATCAAATAAAGAATGCTTTATTTTATCATAATCACAGTATGTGGATTTTACTTGCCCTTATATCAGCCTTTTCGCTTGCAACAAGTGATGCCCTTACAAAGCGAGCTTTGAAGGAGGATAACGAGCTTGTAGTGGCATGGCTCAGGCTTGTGTTTTCACTGCCTGTACTTGTGGTGGTGTTTCCCTTTGTGGAGATACCTAAAATAGATGCCACCTTCTGGGCTGCATTCTTTTCTGCCCTGCCACTTGAGATTGCGGCTTTGATCCTTTATGTTAAGGCCCTAAGGATATCACCCATGAGCCTGACCCTTCCTTTTCTTTCACTTACTCCTCTGTTTCTGATTGTAACCTCCAGATTGCTCGTGGGCGAACGAATAACCCTGTGGGGGGCAATCGGGATTGTACTGATTGTAGTTGGAAGCTACACACTGAACCTTTCGGATATCCGTAAAGGCCTGTTTGAACCGCTAAGGGCTATATTCAGAGAGAAAGGATCTGTCTATATGATACTTGTTGCTTTTATATATAGCTTTACATCGGCTCTTGGTAAGATTGGGGTAGAGCATTCATCTCCGGTGTTTTTTGGAACAACCTATTTTATTGTCGTTACAATTGCATTAACACCCTTTTTGATCCTTAACAACCCCGACGGTGACCTGTTTATAAGAATAAGACGAGACCTGAGGCCTGCCGTGCTTCCCGGGGTTTTTTATGGATTAATGATACTAAGCCATATGTTTGCTATAGATATATCAAAGGTCTCTTATATGGTCTCCATAAAGCGGACGAGCCTGTTGATGGGCTCGCTCTATGGCTTTCTGTTTTTTGGCGAAACAAACATCATGCAGCGTCTGCTTGGGGCCACACTGATGTTTGCTGGATTTCTTTTGATAGTAAATGCCGGCTGATTACTTTTTCATCAGTGCCATTGCCCGCTTAATTACATTTTCAACTGTAAAGCCATACTTTTCAAACATCACCTTGTAAGGGGCAGAGGCACCAAAGCGGTCGACCCCAATAACCTCTCCGGAACTGCCAACATATTTATACCAGGGCAGTGTTGAGGCTGCCTCTATTGCAAGGCGCCTGGTCACATCAGGTGGAAGAACTTTATTTTTGTAAGCGGTAGTCTGCTCTTCAAAAAGCCTGAAAGATGCCACATTTACCACCCTTACATTGATGCCCTTTTGCTTCAGGGCCTCGTAAGCCTCGAGGGCAAGATGCACCTCAGAGCCCGAGGCAAGGAGTATTATGTCGGGCTTGCCTTTTGTATCTGCAATTATGTAGGCACCTTTATGGATACCCTTTTCAGAGGCATATTTTTTACGGTCTATTACCGGCAGTTTCTGCCTTGTAAGTATTAGTGCAACCGGGCCATGTTTGTGTTGTATGGCTATCTTCCATGCCTCTGTTGTTTCGTTTGCATCAGCTGGTCGAATCTCTGTGAAGTTTGGGATAAGCCTCAGTGATGGCAACTGCTCCACAGGCTGATGTGTGGGGCCATCCTCGCCAAGGCCAATCGAGTCGTGAGTGAACACATAGATAACATGCTGATGCATCATTGCAGCCAGACGGATTGAGGGGCGCATATAATCTGAAAAGATAAGGAATGTTCCACCATATGGAATAAGGCCACCATTTAAAGCCATGCCGTTTAAGGCTGCGCCCATGGCATGCTCTCTGACACCAAAGTGTAGATTCCTTCCACCCTTTTTGACTCCAAAGTCAGCGTATTTCTTTAGATAGGTATTGTTCGAGGGAGCAAGGTCTGCTGAGCCGCCGATAAGATTATGAAGTCTGTCAGCCAGTTCATTTAAGACCTTTCCAGAGGCTGAACGTGTAGCTATAGCTCCATCTGATGGAGTAAAGGTAGGCAGGTCTTTGTCCCAGCCTTCAGGGAGTATTCCTTCGGTGAATTCGATCCATTTTTTGTAAAGCTCGGGGTATGCCTTTTTGTATTTCTTTAACAGGGTCTTCCACTTTTTCTCTTCAGCCTTTCCTCTATCTATTGCCTTACGCATGTGTTTAAGGGCCTCGCGGGGTACATAGAACCTTCTGTTAGGCGGCCAGCCAAGATTTTTCTTTGTTAGCTTTACCTCTTCTTCCCCAAGAGGTGCCCCATGAGACTCGGCGGTATCCTGCTTGTTTGGGCTACCAAAAGCGATACGGGTACGGGCTATTATAAGGGAAGGCCGTTTCTTTTCTTTCCTGGCCGCTTTTATTGCCTTTGCTATTTGTTTTAGATCATTACCATCTACCCTCTGTACATGCCAGCCATAGGCCAGAAATCGTTTTTCTACATCCTCGGTAAAAGTAAGATCGGTAGAGCCTTCTATGGTTATACGATTGTCTGAATAGAGATAGATGAGCTTTCCAAGGCCAAGATGCCCTGCCAGTGATGCAGCCTCAGAGGCCACGCCTTCCATAAGGTCGCCATCACTGCAGATTGCATAAATATAGTAATCTACAATAGGAAAACCTCTACGATTAAAGTACTCGCTAAGATATCGTTCAGCTATTGCCATTCCTACACCAGTGGCAAAGCCCTGCCCAAGGGGGCCAGTGGTGGTTTCAACACCTGTGTCGGGATCGTACTCTGGATGCCCCGGGGTTTTGCTTCCCCACTGGCGAAAGTTTTTTATATCGTTTAGTGTAAGTGGATATCCGGTCAGGTAAAGCAGACTGTAAAGTAACATGGAGCCATGTCCTGCAGAAAGGACGAATCTGTCGCGATTGAACCAACGGGGGTTCTTGGGATTGTGCTTAAGAAATTTATCCCATAAAACATAGGCCATTGCAGCATCACCCATTGGCATGCCAGGATGACCTGAGTTTGCCTTCTGTATTGCGTCTACAGCAAGAAATCGAATGGTGTTGATGCAAAGATCACCGATTTTCATAATGCCTCCTTTTTTGCATTAATTGCGTTTTAAATCTGAAATCATAAATCTGAAATCTGAAATCCCTAAAGTCTAACCTCAACACCCCGCTGTTTGAGGTATTCCTTTGCCTCTCTTATTGTGTATTCCCGGTAATGAAAGATACTTGCTGCAAGCACTGCATCGGCCTTGCCTATGGTAACAGCCTCGTACAGGTGCTCGAGGTTGCCGGCACCACCAGAGGCTATAACCGGTATGGTAACTGCCTCGGATACTGCCCTTGTTAGTTCAAGGTCGTAGCCATCTTTTGTACCGTCACGATCCATTGAGGTAAGGAGTATTTCACCGGCACCAAGTTCCTCCATGTACTTGGCCCATTTAACGGCATCTATTCCTCGAGGGCGACGGCCGCCATGAGTGTAGATCTCCCATACCTTCTGCTTGAACCTTTCGTCTGCCCCCGGGATAAGAAGATATTGAAGTTCTTTGTTTTCCAGGAGCCAGTCCGGAATTTCCCTTTGCTGATCAAGCTCAAAGCGTGAGTCGTGTACCCTTTTGGCATCTATTGCCACAACTATGCACTGGCTTCCAAACCTTTCGGCAGCCTCTTTTATGAACTGGGGATTTCTAATTGCGGTAGTGTTTATGGATACCTTATCGCAGCCAGCGTTCAGAAGGTCTCTTATATCATCCAGTGTACAAATGCCTCCGCCAACTGTTAGAGGCATAAATACATCTTCGGCGGTTTTTTCAACTACATCAAGGATTATCTTTCTTTTTTCGTGAGAGGCGGTTATATCAAGGAAGACAAGTTCGTCTGCCCCCTGCTCGTCGTAATAAATAGCATTTTCAACTGGATCGCCAGCATCGCGTATATTGACAAAGTTTACACCTTTGACCACACGGCCATCACGAACATCAAGACAGGGTATGATTCTCTTTGCAAGCATTATAAATTACTCGTTGGTTAGTATTAGCTGTTTAGCTTAAAAAAGCTTTATATTATAACAGGATAAATGTAAAAAAATATACTTAAAATGTTAGAATTAACAACCAAAAAAAGAAAAAAGGAAGGGTGTGCATGAAATGGGCGAGTTGATGGTTAATCTTGGTGAACGTAGTTACATGATAGTGATTGGCCATAACATGCTTGATACAATAGGTGAGCAGATAAACCCTGATCGGTACTCTCCAAAGACAGCCCTTGTAACCAACCCAACTGTTTACAGGCTTTACGGCAGTAAGGTTAAGGATTCACTTCAGAAGGCAGGCTTTGAGGTTACCGAGGTGATAATACCTGATGGTGAAGAATACAAGGATTTTGCCTGGGCATATTATATCCTTAGCAGGATGCTTTCTGCAGGGCTTGACAGAAAGTCTGTAGTATTTGCCCTTGGCGGGGGTGTTGTTGGCGACATCACAGGTTTTGCTGCATCTGTCTATATGAGGGGGATTGACTATGTGCAGATACCAACCACATTGCTTTCCCAGGTTGACAGCTCGGTAGGTGGTAAAACAGGGGTTAATCACCCGCTTGGAAAAAACATGATTGGCACCTTTTATCAGCCTGTGCTTGTGTGGATTGATGTTGATACCCTGAAAACATTGCCCCACCGGGAATTCCTTGCAGGCATGGCAGAGGTTATAAAGTACGGGGTTATCTGGGACAGAGAATTCTTTTATTTCCTTAAAAGAAACAGAGAAAAGATCTTATCACAGGAGCCTGATGTGCTGGAGCAGATGATAAAACGTTGCTGCGAGATAAAGGCTGAGGTGGTCTCAAGGGATGAACGGGAGGCCGGGCTACGGGCTATATTGAACTATGGACACACCATTGGACATGCCATTGAAACCCTCACTGGTTATACCCGGTATCTTCATGGTGAGGCGGTCTCAATGGGGATGTTATTAGAGGCCGAGCTTGCAAGGCTTGAGGGCCTGCTAAGCAAAGAAGAGGTTGAAGAGCTAAGGGAGTTGCTTCAAGGGTACGGAATGCCTGTGGCTCCTGAAAACAGGCTTTCTTCTGAAGAGATGCTGAAGGCCATGCAGATTGATAAAAAGGCTGTTGCTGGCAAAATGCGTTTTGTTTTGCCTGAGAAGATTGGCAATGTTAGGATTACATCTGAAATTACTAATAATAATATTCTGAAGGTGCTTGACAAACTGCAATCCTTTTAATAATATATTCTGGCTGTTTTACAGCAAAAATTTTTATTGCAAGGGGGGCTTTATGAAGAATTTCATGAAGTTACTGTCTGTTTTGGCGGTATTTTTATTCCCGGCAGCCGTGTATGCAGCAGGAGCCCACGATAGTCTTTCCTGTACCGGATGTCACTCGATTCACACTGCACAGGACAAGATTATCTTTGCTGTTAAGGCTAACAAGGTAGACAAAAACCCAAGAACTGGAAAACCCTTTTCAGGCGTTACAGCACTATGTCTGGGATGTCATGACTCTGCAGAAAAAGGCGGAATGGGGATAAGGCCTGTATTTGCACATCAAAGCCACCCATATGGTATTGAAAAAGTTAACAGTAAGGTTGCAAGGGTGCCTGATGAACTCTTGAGAGAAGGCAGATTCGAGTGTGTAAGCTGTCATGATCCTCATCCATCTAACCCTAATTATAGATATTTAAGAGTTAAAACTAATAATGGTGCAGATATGGATAAGTTTTGTTCAATGTGTCATCCAGCTAAAGTTGATCCAAAGAGAAGGGTATCATCAAAGGATATCTTCGATAGTATGGATGAAAGAAATGTAAAATAAAAATCAGGCAGCCCTCAGAGGGCTGCCTTTTCCGACCTTTTTTTGCCTTCCTGCCAGTTTGATGTTATAATTTAACCTGATGATAAAAAGATTAAAAACACTCCTTTTTTCCCTTCAAGAGTATTATACGCTTTCTATGAAGGCACCTTTTGCCATCTTTAGCCGGCCTGTTTACTGGAAGGACATATTAGAGCAGATGGATTATGCAGGGGCAGGTTCATTTTTGATTGTTTTTCTGGTTTCCCTATTTATAGGTATGGCACTTTCGTTACAGATTTCTGCCGAACTATCGGCTCTGGGATTAAAGATGTATACAGGTAAAATAGTTGGTGTATCTATTATTAGAGAAATTGGGCCTGTGGCTATTGCATTGAGTTTTGCAGGCAGGGTTGGCTCTGGAATGGCCTCAGAGCTTGGATCAATGGTTCTGGGACATCAGGTTGATATACTCAAAGTGTTTGGTGTTGATCCGGTAAAGAAACTCGTAACACCAAGGGTAATCAGTGCTATCGTGATGTTGCCAGTACTTACAATTATAGGAGATGCTGTTTCTTTGATAGGCGGATACTTTATTGCCGTATTTGTTAGCCATCAAAGTAGTCCATTTTACTGGTCGCAGATCAGGGAGATACTCGATTTTGAAAATGTCTTTTCAGGGGTGGTAAAGCCCTTTATTTTCGGCTATCTCATTGCAACCATAAGTTGCTATCTCGGACTTTCAACAACCGGTGGGGCAAGGGGACTAAGAAAAACAACAACCCTTTCTGTAGTGCTTTCTACAATATTTATTATAATTACTGATTTTGTGCTGACAAAGATTTTACTCCTTTTGATGGGGATGAGTGTATGATTGTATTTGAAGATGTGAGTCTTTCTTTTGGTGATCATGTTGTTCTGGACAGGGTGTCTTTCAGTGCAAACTTTTACGAAAAGATAGCCATCCTGGGCGGTAGTGGTGCTGGGAAAACGACTATTTTAAGGTTAATTCTAAAGCTAGTAGAGCCAGACAGTGGTAGAATTCTGATAGATGGTCAAGATATAGCCAGGCTTTCTGAAAAACAGCTTCGAGAAGTGAGAATGAAGTTCAGTATTGTTTTTCAGGAGGGAGCCCTTTTTGATTCAATGAATGTAAAAGAGAATGTGGCTTTCTGTATTCGAGAGTATTACAACCTATCTGAAGAGGAGATTGAAAGTAGGGTAAGGGACTTACTAAGAAGGGTAGGAATTGAAGATGCTATTGATCTTATGCCTGAAGAGTTAAGCGGTGGTATGCAGAGGAGGGTGGCTATAGCACGTTCGCTGGCAGCCTGTGAACCCAGAATGATCCTCTATGATGAACCAACTACAGGGCTTGACCCTATTACAGCCGATACAATCTGTGAGTTGATAAACGAGCTCTCACAAGGTGAACCACCCGAAAGAAGAGGGCTGATAATGGTAACACACAAGGTGACAGATGCCGTAAAGGTGGCTGAAAGATTCATGTATCTGCGAAGTGGCAGGATAGCCTTTGATGGTGGATTAGAAGAGCTGAAGGCAACCACTGATCAGGAACTCAGAAGATTCATAAACGAGATACTTTAGTGAGCAAATAGAAGATTGGGGGAATCTCTGATATAATAACATTGATAAAAACATTCCATGAGTAGCTACAAAAAGGAGATAAGGGTATCGGAACTGAAAGTTGGAATTATGATCACAATGGCGCTGGCCATTGTGTTTCTTACCATTGTATTTGCAGGTTCCATTCAGGATATTCTCAAACCCAAAGTTACCATCTATGCAGAGTTCAATGATGTTAAGGGCCTTCGTGAGGGTGCGCCAGTATGGTTTTCTGGAATAGAGATAGGCTCTGTAAGTGCGATGCAATTTGTACCCAAAAACAAGATCAGGGTTTCAATGAGCATAGACAAAGAAACGCTGAGGTATCTGAAGCAAGATTCTCATGCAACCATTCTTACCCTTGGACTTCTTGGTGATAAATACATTGAGATAAGTCCTGGTAGTAGAACATCAAAGAGCCTTGCTGAAGGAGATACCCTGGTTGGAATATCTCAGACAGGTTTTCAGGAGATCGTTGAGACATCACAACAGTCTTTAAGCAGACTTACGGAGTTTATTTATAAGCTACAGCAGATAATTGAAAAACTTGAGAAAGGAACCGGAACCATATCTAAGTTTATTAATGATCCGGCCTTTTACGACAACCTGAAACTTACAAGCCGCCAGCTTGTTGATATAACCGGCAAGATTGAAAAAGGTAAGGGTACTCTTGGCAGGCTTGTTAACGATCAGTCTCTTTACAACGAACTTGATCAATCAGTAAAAGACATTAGAGAGTTTGCTGAGACATTAAAGAATTCAGAGGGCACCATAAAAAGACTGATTGTAGACAGGGAGCTTTATGAGAGATTCTTACAGGCCACGACCTCTATTGAAGAAATTACCAGAAGGTTTAAAACATCTCGTGGTACTGTATATAAACTTATTGATGACCCGGAGCTTTATAATAATATTAATGATGCCTCAAAAAGACTGAACAGGCTACTTAAGGATTTACAGGAGAGTCAGGGATTATGGAGGGCAATGACAACAGACAGGGAACTCGTTGACGAATTGAAAAAGACACTCAAGGAGCTTAATTTATTGATTAAGGACATAAAGGAACATCCCAAGAAGTATTTCAAGTTCAGCATATTTTAAAAAATTCGGAGGTTATATGGCACATCCTAAAGTATTGGCATTTATTCTTGCAGGTGGAAAAGGGGAAAGGCTTTTTCCACTGACAGCCTTCAGATCTAAACCTGCCGTACCGTTTGGTGGTAGATACAGAATTGTGGATTTTGTCTTGAGCAATTTTATAAATTCCCAGATATATTCCATCTACCTGTTGGTTCAATATAAATCTCAGTCTTTGATTGAACATATCAGGAAACATTGGGTGCTTTCACCAATAGTAAGAGACCATTTTATTGCTGTTGTACCACCTCAGATGCGGATGGGACCGGAGTGGTTTCAGGGAACAGCCGATGCGGTATTCCAGAACATAAATATCATACAGCAGCAAAATCCTGAACTGGTAATAATTTTTGGGGCAGATCACATATACAGAATGGACATAAGACAGATGATCGACTTTCATCTCGAAAAGGGTGCAGATGTTACTGTTGCAGCAAGACCAGTGCCAATTGAAGAGGCATCGGCCTTTGGTGTTATTCAGACCGATAGCGAACACAGGATTGTTGGATTTCAGGAAAAGCCTGCTGAGCCTACTGCCATGCCTGACGATCCAGAAAGGGCCTATGTATCTATGGGTAATTATATCTTTAACAGAGATGTATTAATTAATGCCCTGTTAGAGGCTCAGGCAAAGAAACAGAACGATTTTGGGGCTCACATATTGCCTGATCTTGTAAAAACAGGAAAACTCTTTGCCTATGATTTTTCTAAAAACAGGATACCCGGAATAAAGGACTACGAAGAAAAGGGATACTGGCGAGATGTTGGGACAATCAGGGCATTTTTTGATGCCCATATGGACATGCTTGGTGAAAAGCCTGTTTTTGAGCTTGATAATTCAGAGTGGCCTATTTATCCATCCGGACAAAAGGCACCGGCTACCAAGATACTCAGGGCTGAGATTATTAACAGTATGATTGCTGAAGGAGTAACCATTAAAAATGCGGTTGTTAAAAACTCGATTATTAGAACAGGCGTAGTAATAGAGGACGATGTAGTAATAGAGGACGCCATAATCATGAACAATACAATAATTAAAAAAGGCTCGAGGCTTAGAAACATAATAGTTGACAAAATGAATGTAATAAAAGAAGGAACTAAAATAGGTTTTGATCCCGATGATGAAAGATTTGGTCTTCATATTGATAAATCAGGCATAAGGGTAATCCCTCGAAAGGGCTGGACATCCTGACATCATCAAACCACCCCTAAACTACAATTAAAAACCTTTATTACTGCCTCGTCCTGTCGTGTTGGACAGACGACAGAGGGCTTTTGTTATAATATTTTACCCTCCGGAGGGGTGGCCGAGTGGTTTAAGGCGGCGGTCTTGAAAACCGCTGTAGGGTAACCCCCTACCGTGGGTTCGAATCCCACCCCCTCCGCCACAAATGTGATATAATTCTTTAGATATCCTTTTGAGAAAGGAACATTACAGGTGAATACTAAGAAAAGAGAAAGGGGCTTTACCCTGTTAGAGCTGTTGATTGTAATGATGATTCTGGGGCTTCTGGCAGCTCTGGTAGGGCCAAAGCTCTTTCCGAAGTTGGGCAAAGGGAAACAGCATGCTGCCAAGGCACAGATTGAGCTTTTCGGAGAGGCCCTTGATCAGTTCAGACTTGATACGGGCAGATATCCAACCACCTCTGAAGGGCTTGAGGCACTTATAAGAAATCCTGGCGTAGAGGGCTGGGACGGCCCCTATTTGAGAAAAAATGTTATTCCAAAAGATCCATGGGGAAGGCCCTATCATTATCAATCTCCGGGCACTCATGGTGAGTATGATCTGTTTTCTTATGGCGCTGATGGTGCACCCGGCGGTGATGGTGAAAACAAGGATATAGTAAGCTGGGAGTAGGGCTATTCTACTTAAAAACAGCAAGGGATTTACCCTGATAGAGCTTATTATAGTTCTTGTAATAATTGGTCTTGCCGCATCTGTTACATTTATCTCTATTGGAATTGCCCACAAAAAGCTAATAATAAGAGACACTGCCAAAAGGTATTATCTTACCCTGAGACAGGCAAAGATACTTTCTGCTACAAAGAGGATAGAAACCGCTGTATTAATAGACCCTGAGGATGGTACCTACAGGATTGCCAGTGTAAGGAGAACAGAACAGGAAGGAGAGGAAAAATTAGTCTTTCAAACCATAAAGAGATATTATCCTCCGCGGGATATTATAATCGAGGGAGATGATCTGTTTTTTTATCCCCTCGGTGGCTCATCAGGTGGCCAGGTATTGATAAAGGACAATGAAAACAGGGCATACCGTATATGGGTTGATAAAATCACTGGCAAGATCAGGCTTCAGAGGCTTGGATAAAAAGAGGGGATTCAGCCTTTTAGAGGTAATGATTGCAGTGGCTGTGCTTGCCATTGCAATTGCCTCTGTCTTCAGGCTCTATTCTGTTACGCTCAGGGGGACACTTAAGGCTGAAAACTATAACAAGGCGGTGATAATTGCCAGTTCTATGATGGATGAGGCCTTTGCCATAAAAGACCCGGAGGACGCCGAAACCACCGAGGAGTTTGAGGATGGATTTGTGGCGCAGAGAACTGTTGAGAAGATCTTTGAAGACGAAGAGACTGCTTCGGCTATTTATAAAATTACAGTTAGAGTAACATGGCCACCCCATGGTGAGTTTACCATTAGATCCATACGGAGCATAAATGAGGAAGAGATCAAACAATAGGGGTTTTACCCTTCTTGAGTTGATCATATCGCTTGCCATTTCCGGGCTGATACTGGTAATACTTGGCTCTTCCATGATGCTTAGCTGGAGGGCCGAGGAGAAGGCCTCCGAAAGGCAGGAGCTTTCTGAACGAATAAGGATAATTACCCAGCGGATAAGCTGGATGTTAAGGGGGGCTTATCCTTTCCAGAAGGCCACACCTGAGGGAAGGATGCTTTACTTTGAAGGCAAACCCGATAGCCTGGGGCTTGTAACAACATCAGTAATTAAAGACCAGGATTTAATAAACAGCCCAGGTCTTAAGTGGGTAAAGCTATATCTTGATGGAAATAAACTTATGGTTCAGGAAAAGCTCTTTTTCCTCAAGGATATATTTGATGAAGAGGGTGGCAGGGTCTATACCATGGCTGATGACATAGAAGAGATTTCCTTTGAATATTTTGATAGAGACAACCCCGATGGAGAGGAGGACTGGACTGATACATGGGATCCTAAAGAAAAGGACTATCTGCCAGCTATTATAAAGGTATCAATAAAGATGAAGTTCAAAGAGAGGGTTATTGAACTCCCTCCCTTGATGGTGAAAATTGAGGCCACCAGAGGCGTTATTTAACCCTGGTGCCTACCGGAATCTCCTTTTCAAGGGTAACAATAGAAAGATTATTTTCATCGCCAGCAGCAAGCAGCATGCCCTGCGATTCAACACCCATCAGCTTTGCCGGTTTCAGGTTTGTAACCACTACTATCTGTTTACCCACAAGCTCCTCTGGTGAGTAGACCTTGCCTATTCCGGCTACAATCTGTCTTTCCTCGCCTATATCAACCTTTATCTTTAAGAGTTTGTTTGAGCCTTCCACCCGTTCGGCATGTATTACTCTGCCAACACGAAGTTCAACCTTTGCAAAGTCGTTGATACTGATGAGATTGTCCTTTTTGTCCTCTTCCACTTTTTTCTTTTCCTCCTTTTTGTCCTTTAGTTCTATTCTTGGAAACAGGGGTTTGGGTTTTTTCAATGCTGTGCCTGGTTTTAGCCCACCCCACCTGAGGGTACTGTATTGCCCATGGCTTATGGGCTCTTCAATGCCAAGCTGTTTCAGCATCTTTTCTGATGCCTCTGGCATAAATGGATACAGATACAGGGCTATGAACCGTAACCCTTCCAGGCAGCTATAAAGGACAGTGCCGAGTCTGTCTTTCTTTGAAGGGTCTTTTGCAAGTGCCCAGGGCTGGTTTGTGTCGATGTATTTGTTTATGTAGCTTACAAGAGACCAGACCTCATCGAGGGCCTTCTGGAATGCAAGTACTGATAGGTGTTTAGCCATTTTCTTGTAAATAGCTTCTGCCAGCTCCTTGAGCTCTTCCTCAACAGAGGCTCCCTCGGGCACTACTGAATTAAAGTATTTTCTTGCCATTGTAATAGTACGGCTTAGCAGGTTTCCAAGGTCGTTTGCCAGGTCGCTGTTTATCCTTCCTACAATTGCACTGACCGAAAAGTCGCCATCAAGACCAAAGGTTACCTCACGAAACAGGAAATACCTGAAGGCATCGGCACCATAGGTTTTAATGACCTCAAAGGGATCCACCACATTGCCAAGAGATTTTGACATTTTACGGCCTTCTACTGTCCACCATCCGTGGGCAAAGATATTATGTGGAAGGGGCATCTCAAGAGCCATAAGCATAGTCGACCAGTATACAGCATGAGTGGTCAGTATGTCCTTGCCAACTATATGGTGGTCTGCAGGCCACCAGTTTATCTGCTCCTGAGCACCGGGGGCAAGATACCTGGTTGCCGAGTAATAGTTAACCAGGGCATCAAACCATACATAGGTTACATAGTCTTCATCAAAGGGTAAGGGAACTCCCCAGGAGAGCCGTTTTTTTGGTCTTGAGATACAGAGGTCTCCGAGATCGTTGTTTTTCAGAAAGCCCATCACCTCGTTACGACGGGTTTCGGGCAGTATGTACTCTGGATGTTTTTCGATGTATTCTATCAGGGCATCCTGGTATTTGGACATCAGAAAGAAGTAGTTATCCTCTTCAAGCTCTTCTACAGGACGGCCACAGTCAGGGCACTTTCCATCCACGATCTCTTTGTCTGTCCAGAACCTCTCATCAGGTGTGCAGTACCAGCCTCTATAGGGCCTTTTTACTATTTCACCCTTTTCATAAAGCTTCATCAAGACTTCCTGAACAACCCTTTTGTGCTGCTCATCGGTGGTGCGGATAAATGCATCGTTTGATATATTGAGCTCTTTCCAGAGCCGCTTGAAGTTTTCAACCATCTGGTCAGCATGTTCCTTGGGTGTCAGACCTCTACCTTCGGCAGCCTTCTGGACCTTTTGCCCGTGCTCATCGGTACCGGTTAAGAAGAAGACTGCTTTGCCGCTTAATCGGTTGAACCGGGCCAGTATATCTGCAGCCACTGTGGTATAGGCATGCCCTATGTGTGGTACATCATTTACATAGTAGATTGGTGTGGTAACATAGAACTTATCCATTTACCTCTTACCCCTTTTCTTCTTTTTGTGTCTTCCATGCCGTTTTTTCTTTTTATGCCGCTTCTTTTCCATTTTATGTGATGGTTTCTTGTCCTTCCTTGCAGGCCGCTCACCTGTTTCCTCCCTTTTTGTGTCCTGTCTCCTTGAAGGTTCGGTTCGTAAAGCCTCTTTTTGAGTATCTCTATCTGCAGGTGTCTGTTCGGTTTCTGGCTCTCGGTCTTTGACGGTTTTTAAAACCGGCTCTTCTTCGGGCTGAACTGGCTCAGGTTCAGGGCCGAGCTCCTGGCTTTCTATTGATGTTTCATGTAAAGGATCCTGAGAAGGTTGTGTTTGAGGACACTCATTACAGAGGCAGCCCTCCATATCCTCGGTTATTATCTCGTCCTCACCTTCTATCTTGCCTTCGTATTCATAACTGAGGCAGCACATCAGTCTGCCACAAAGACCGGTAAGTTTTGATGTATTAAGCACCAACTCCTGGTCTTTAGCCATCTTTATAGAGATTGGGACAAACTCTGAAAGGAAGGAGTTACAACATAAAACCCTGCCACAAATACCAATGCCACCAATTAACTTGGCCTCATCCCGAACCCCGATCTGGCGCATCTCAATACGGGTCTTGAATTTTGCCGCAAGGTCTTTTACCAGCTCTCTGAAGTCTATACGGCCATCAGCGGTGAAATAAAAGATTATTCTTCGACGATCGAGGGTGGCCTCGGTACCCACAAGCTTCATTGGAAGCCCTCGTGCCTTTATCCTCTCGAGGCAGAATTTAAATGCCTCCTCCTGGAGGGGCTCATTCTCTCTGGCGTTCTTGAAATCCTCGTCGGTGGCTATACGAACAATCTGTTTTATCTCTTTACCCTCTAAGTTTACTTCCTCCTTCTTGAATTCCTTTACCACAGTGCCAAGGGTAAGACCAAACATGGACTCCACAACCACCCTGTCTCCAGGATGAACATTGAGGTCCCTGGCATCGAAAATATATACCCTTCCACAGGGTTTAAACCTTACACCAACAGGCCTTTCAACTTCCTGCTGTTGTGTCTCTTTTTCAGCTACTGTATTTTCCATGTAACTCCTCTAAACAGGTATTGATGTAATTTGAAAGCAGAGAAAGGTTTAGATTGAATACAAGGGCCTTTCTCAGTTCGTTCACTCTCTGGTATAAATCTATTATAAAATCTAAAGAGCCAGTTTTTCCTGCAAGGCTCTTTGCCTGTCTGCCTTCAAAGCCAATGCAGGCTGTTGGGTCACTGGTCTCGGAAAGCACCACCAGGTCTCTAAGGAGTACTAAAAGACAGCTTAACCATAGATCAGCCTCTGCACGGTCTGCCCATCTCTTCGAGATTGTACCCTTTTTAATGTCGTTTGTCACCGTATTAAAAAGCTCTTTTACCGATAGACGATCATCCCCTGCAATAAGACCTGGTCTACCAATAAACAGAGGGGGTATCTTCTTTGGTGCCTCTTCAAGACCATCAAGTACCCTCCGGGTATCTGTTTTACTCAGTGGTGCAAACTTTATTCTGAAACATCTTGACCTTATGGTCTCAAGCAGGCTTTCTTCTGAGGCGGTTACAAGGATGATAAGGCTTTTGTCGGGAGGCTCTTCAAGGGTCTTTAAAAAGGCATTCGATGCGGCCTGATTCATTCTCTCGGCATCCCTGACAATGACCACTTTTTTGTTTCCTTCATAGGGTGAAAATGAAAGAAACTCGGTTATCTCCCTTATCTGATCTATCTTTATCTGATCTCCCTCTGGCTCTACCACCATCAGGTCTGGATGGTTGCCAGAAGAGACCTTCCTGCAAGAGCTACACTGATCGCAGGCATCAAGCAGACCCTCAACCCTTTTAGGGGTCAAACAGTTGACCGCTTTTGCATACTCAAGGGCGAAAAGCCCTTTTCCGACTCCTGACTCTCCACTGAAGAGGTAGCTGGTTGCCTCTCTTCCTCTTTCAAGGGCCTTTAGCAGGATTGCCTTCTGCCTGTTATGACCTACTACATGATTTACTAACGACATAGCTATACCCTGTGGTTTGCCACCTTCCCAACGCTAACTACCTTGTCTCCCTCGCCTACATCCATCAGCTTGACTCCCTGTGTGTTTCTTCCAAGTACCGAGATGTTTTCAGCCTGGGTTCGTATAAGCTTACCACCGTTTGTAATAAGCATGATCTCGTCTTCATCAGTTACCTGGAGTATGCCTACCACCTTGCCAATCTTTTCATTTACCTTAATGGTAATAACCCCTTTACCACCGCGACGATGTACAGGGTACTCCTCTATCCTGGTCCTTTTTCCGTAACCATTTTCGGTTACTGTTAGTAAGGTGGTCTTTTCGCGTACCACCTCGGCAGCAACCACCTCGTCATTTTCCGAAAGCCTGATCCCCCTTACACCGGTGGCCGTCCTTCCCATGGGTCTTACATCCTCTTCTCTGAACCTGACCACCAGCCCCTCACGGGTGCCTATGATAAGGTCGTTTGTTCCTGAGGTTCTTCTGACTGCTATCAACTCGTCTCCCTCGGGAAGGGTTATAGCTATAATACCCTTTCCGCGTGGGTTGCTGAACTCCCTTAAGGGGGTCTTTTTTACAGTGCCCTTCTTTGTAAACATTACAAGGTAGCCTTCAGTAAAATCTCGTACTGATATTGCCGTTGTTACCCTTTCGCCTTCAGACAGCTGAAGCAGATTCACAATGGCCTTGCCCTTTGAGGCCCTGCCAGCCTCTGGAATCTGATAGATTTTCAGCCAGTAAAGACGCCCCTTGTTCGTGAAAAAGAGCATATAGTCGTGGGTAGAGCCCAGGAAGAGCTGTTCCACATAATCCTCTTCCCTGGTCTCCATGCCGGTAAGTCCCTTACCGCCACGACGCTGGCTTCTGAACTGGCTGAGGGCGTTCCGCTTTATGTAGCCCCGGTGAGAGATGGTGATAACCATCTCTTCTTCGGTTATAAGGTCCTCTATGGTGAGTTCCTCCATCTCTGCCACAATATCGGTTCTTCTTTCATCGCCGTATTTATCCTTGATCTCCAGGAGCTCATCCTTTATGATCTGGTTTACAAGGGCCTCACTTTCCAGGATAGCCTTTAAACGGGCAATCTCTTTGATGGTCTCCTCGTAGTCCTTTATAATCTTTTCACGCTCAAGTCCGGTCAGGCGTTGTAGTTTCATATCAAGAATTGCCTGGGCCTGTCGTTCAGACAGAGGGTATCTGTCGATCAACGACTGCCTGGCCTCCTCGGGGCTCCGGGATGCCCTTATAAGGGTGATTATCTCGTCAAGATAATCAAGGGCTGTCTTCAGGCCCTCCAGGATATGGGCCTTTTCCTCTGCCTTTTTGAGCTCAAAACGGGTACGCCTTAGAATTACCTCTCGACGATGCTGTATGAAGTGGTTAAGAAGCCTCTTCAGGCTCAATACCCTTGGCTGCCCTCCTACCAGGGCAATCATGATAATGCCAAAGGAGGTCTCCATCTGGGTGTGTTTATAGAGGTTGTTGAGGATTACCTGGGGCATCTCTCCACGTTTTAGCTCTATTACAACCCTGATACCATCTCTGTCTGATTCGTCTCTGATCTCAGAGATTCCCTCGATCTTCTTGTTTCTGACCAGTTCTGCAATCCTTTCTATGAGTTTTGCCTTGTTAACCTGAAAAGGCAGATCAGTAATGATTATCTGGGTTGGTCCTTTCTGGGGTGTTTCAATACGAGCCCGTGCACGAAGCTTGATTACACCACGGCCATGGGTATAGGCATTAACAATGCCATCAATACCGTATATTATTCCTCCCGTTGGAAAATCCGGTCCCTTTATCTTTTGCATCAGGTCGTTAACTGTGGCATTTGGATTTTCAAGTAACACAATCAGGGCATCTATCACTTCTGAGAGATTATGGGGTGGTATGTTTGTTGCCATTCCGACAGCTATACCAGAGGAGCCATTTATCAGAAGGTTGGGTATGCGTGTAGGAAGTACTGTTGGCTCGGTTGTGGTTTCATCGAAGTTTGGGATGAAGTCAACGGTATCCTTATCTATGTCACGAAGCAGTTCCTCGGCCAGAGGGGCAAGGCGTGCCTCGGTGTAACGATAGGCAGCTGGAGGGTCACCATCAACAGAGCCAAAATTGCCCTGTCCGTCTATCAGGGGATAGCGCATGTTGAAGTCCTGAGCAAGTCTTACAAGGGCATCATATACTGCAGAGTCACCATGAGGATGATACTTCTTTAATACCTCACCAACAACACCAGCACACTTGGAGTATTTCTTTCCAGGGGTCAATCCCTCCCTGAACATGGCATAAAGGATTCTTCTCTGGACGGGTTTCAGGCCGTCACGAACATCAGGCAGAGCCCTGCCTATGATTACGCTCATGGCGTAATCAAGATAGCTAACCTTCATCTCTTCTTCAATGCTTACAGGAAGACGAGCCATATTCTTTTTTACCTCCTGGGGTGAAATAAGGACAGAATTACCAGTTATTATAACCTATTGGTAGGACTTTTTGCTTTTAAAATCGGCTAACCATTAAGGATTTTTGCTGCTTCCGGTGCGAAATAGGTAAGGATCATATCGGCACCAGCCCGTTTAATGGAGACAAGAATCTCCATCATCACTCTGTCATGATCTATCCAGCCAAGCTGGGCTGCTGCCTTTACCAGTGAGTACTCACCAGAGACATTGTAGGCAGCAACAGGAACATCAAAGTTTTCCTTTACATCTGAGATTATATCCAGATATGAGAGGGCTGGCTTTACCATTACTATATCTGCACCCTCTTCGATATCGAGGGCCACCTCTTTAAGGGCCTCGCGTCGGTTTGGCGGGTCCATCTGATAGGCCCTTCTGTCGCCAAACTGGGGGGTGCTTTCAGCAGCATCCCTGAAAGGGCCATAGAAGGATGAGGCATATTTTGCTGCATAGCTCATTATGGGTATATGGCTGAATCCCTCTGAATCAAGGGCCTCACGAATGGCCTTTACCCTGCCATCCATCATATCAGATGGTGCCACCATATCGGCACCAGCCTGAGCATGGGATACAGCCTCTTTCTGAAGTAGCTCCAGAGTTGGGTCGTTTAAGACCTCTCCATCCCTGACCACACCACAATGACCATGGCTTGTGTACTCGCACATACATACATCTGTGATTATTAAAAGCTCGGGTACAGCATCTTTTATGGCCTTAATTGCCTCCTGCACCACCCCGTGGGGATCAAAGGCACTGGAACCAACCTCATCTTTGTGCTCGGGGATACCAAAAAGGATAATTGCAGGTATGCCCAGATCAAATGCCTCTTTTGCTGTTTTTACAACCTCATCAACAGACTCCTGAAAACATCCAGGCATTGATGCAATGGGCTTTTTAACACCCTTTCCAAAGGTTACAAAAAGGGGATAGATAAAGTCATCAGGCGTAAGAATTGTCTCCCTTACCATACGCCTGATGACCTCTGATCTTCTTAGCCTTCTTGGTCTGTGTACCGGAAACATAGGATGAATTTTAGTTAGCAGGTGCTACAGCTATTTGAGCCACAGGATGAGCCCGGATTGCCACCTTTTAATACAAAGCCAGCAACCATGCCGTTGTCAACATAGTCGAGCTCCATACCAGAAAGCATCTTGGATGTATAGGGGTCTATGTAAACCTTGAGACCATTTTTCTCGATTATCTCATCCCCTTCCAGGGGACTTTCGGCCAGGTCAAGACCATAAGAGGTCGATCAGCCACCGCCGGCTATATAGATCCTGAGACCCCAGTCTTCCTTGCCCTCCTGTTTAAGGATCTCCTTGGCTTTATTTGCAGCCTCATCTGTGATTGTGATCATAAAATGCCTCCTTTTTTGTACTCAATGGTCAGTTTAATAATATAATTGTTTTTTTATGAAAAAAGCAAATTACTATTTCATCCAGAACTGAGGCATAATAAGCACCAGCACAGTGTAGACTTCCAATCTCCCTACCAGCATGCAGAATGTCAGTACCCATTTGGCAAGATCTGGCAAGAGGGCATAGTTTTCTGCAGGCCCTGCCTGACCAAGTGCCGGACCCACATTACATAGGGCTGATATTACCGTGGTGGTAGCAGTTATTATATCGATACCCTGAAAGGTAAGTATAATCGAGGCTCCAACCCAGGTAATTATAAAAAGAAAAAGAAACCCCCAGATGCTACCCAGCACCTCTTTTGGTATCTGTTTTTCATCAAGCTTAATGGCTGTTACTGCCCTTGGATGAATCAGCTGGTAGAGCTCCCTGAAGCCCTGCTTGAACATTATGAGTATTCTTACCTGTTTCATTCCACCACCAGTAGAACCGATCATTCCACCAAAGAACATAAGGGTTACAAGTATGATCTGGGCAAAGGGAGACCACTTTTCGTAATCTGCAGTTGCATAACCAGTGGTTGTCATTATTGATACGGCTTGAAAGGAGGCATACCTGAGGGCTTTAATTACTGAGCCGAAATCGTTACGAAGTAGATCAAAGGCTATTAATGAGATTGCAAGGAGGGTTACCCAGAAGTAGAATTTGAATTCGTTGCTTTTATAAAACCTGGTAATATCGCCACGGAAGGCATAAAAATAGAGGGTGTAGTTGATACCTGCAAGAAACATAAAGACCGTGATAATAAGGTCAATATATCCATTGTTAAAATATGCAATGCTTGTGTTTTTAGTGGAAAAGCCGCCGGTTGCCAGTGTGGTAAAGGCATGACAGAGGGCATCATAAAAGGACATACCTGCTATAAAAAGTAATACTATTGTAATACCGGTAAGCGTTGCATAGATATACCAGAGTGACTTGGCAGTATCAAACAGACGGGGTCTGAGTTTATCTACCGTTATCTCTGGCACCTCTGCCTTGAATAACTGAATACCTCCACCACCAATAAGAGGCATTACAGCAAGAGAGAACACAACCATACCCATTCCACCAAGCCACTGGGTTATGCTTCGCCAAAGTAGTATCCCTTTAGGAGTGCCTTCAATGTCGTTTAATACTGAGGCCCCTGTAGTGGTAAAGCCAGCCATCGATTCAAAATAGGCATCAGTAAAGGTGGAGAAGGTGCCTTCAAAAAGATAGGGAAAAGAACCAAACAGCGATACAGTAACCCAGCAAAGGGTAACAGTAAGAAACCCCTCACGGTGGCGTATATCTGTATGCCTGTATTTCTTTGTGCCAAAAAACATAATTAGTCCTGTGGCAGCCATTATTAAAAAGGAAAGTAACAGTGATGGCAAATCACCTTCTTTGTAATAAAGAGATGCAGATATAGGCAGCACAAAAAAAAGTGATACAATAAAGGTTACTACACCAACTATGTTGATTACCGCATACCAGTTCATCATATTATATCAACAGCTCTTCCACCTTCTTGATAGAGTCTCTAAGGGCAAAGATTATCAGCTTGTCGCCTTCCTGCACTACATCCTGCCCTGATGGGATTATTATTTCGTTGTTCCTTATAATTGCACCAAAAAGGGTGGCCTTTGGAACATCCAGATCCATAATCCGTTTACCAGCAAGTTTTGATGTCTTTCCAACACCAGCCTCAATTATTTCGGCCCTGTCTTCAGCTATGGTAGTTAAAGAGAGTATGTCACCTCGTCGTACATAACGAAGTATTGAACTGGCGGTTATAAGACGAGGGCTGATAACGACCTCTATACCCAGGCTGTGGGCAAGGGGTAGAAAGTCGGTACGGTTTACCAGTGTAATAACCTTTTTGACACCCAGCCTTTTGGCAAGTAATGATGACATGATGTTAAGCTCTTCATTGTTTGTCAGGGCAAGAAAGATATCCATCTCCCCGATATTTTCTTCTTCAAGCAGTGTCTTGTCGGCTCCGTCGCCATTTAAAATAAGGGTCTTGTTAAGCCTTTTAATGAGAAACTTGCAGCGCTCCATGTCTCGTTCTATCAGTTTTACAGTTATATCCTTTTTTTCAAGCTCTCTGGCCACAAGATAACCGATCCTGCCACCACCGGCAATGATTATCTTTTTAGCAACAGTAAGCCCTCTCCGTATCAGGGTGGCAGTCTTTAAAAGGTTGTCTTTGTGGATTGGCAGATATATTATGTCGTTTTCCTGTATTCGATCTTTTCCCTTTGGTATGATTACCTTGTCTTCACGCTGAATAATGCCTACAAGGATGTTTTCATCAATGCTATCGCGAAATTCACGAAGGGTTTTCCCTGCTATTATCGAGTCTTTCAGTACCCTGAAGCCAACGACCTTTATAATGCCTCCCTCAAAATCTTCAACCTCGTATGCAAAGGGTGCCTCAATGATTCTGAGGATTGCCTTTGCAGATTCAAGCTCCGGGTTAATTGCAGGATTAATGTCAAGACCTTCGGGAGAGAGAAGGATTTTGTTAGTGTAGTACTCCTCGTTTCTTATCCTGGCGATCTTTCTTTTGATATTAAAAAGGGACTTTGCGACAAGGCATGAGATCATGTTTGTCTCGTCACTGTTTGTAACAGCAAGAAGCATATCTGCATCGTCTGCACCCGCCTCTTTTAGCACCCTGGGTGAGCCACCTTCGCCTTCTACTACTGCAATGTCGAGTTCTTCAGTGATACGACTTAGCTTTTTGGAGTCTACATCAACTACTACAACCTCCACATCCTCTTCATGGCTTAGAAACTTTGCTATCTGGTATCCTACCTCTCCGGCACCTACAATGATTACTCTCATAAGAAAAATTATAACATATCGATACTCATGCAGAGCCTGAATCAATGATTTTAGAAAGAGTCAGTTGATATAATACTTTACTATGAAAGGCCATAAAACAGAAGGTCTCTTTTTACTGATGAGTGTTGTTTTAGCTATACTGCTGCTTTTTCCTGAAGAGGGAAGTGCAATTGGGGGGGCCTTTGTAATAGACTTTAACGATTTAGGTAAACCAGTAGGATTTGTTCAATACTATAAAATAAAGTCAGACAAAGAGACCGTTGTAGAACTTGCAATAAAACACGACCTTGGATACAACGAAATTGTGGATGCCAACCCTGGAATCGATCCCTGGTATCCAGGGAAAGGCACAGAGGTGGTAATACCCACGAGCTGGATTGTGCCATCTGATGGTGTAAATCTGAATAAATCAACGGCTACCATAGTGGTAAATCTTGCAGAAATGAGACTTTATTTCCTGAAACAGACAGAGGATGATCAGGTTACGATCTTAACATTCCCTATTGGTATTGGCAAACAGGGAACAGATACACCTCTGGGTTATTACAGGATAATTCAGAAGATGAAGGATCCTGTGTGGTATGTGCCAGAGTCTATCAGGAAAGAGGACCCATCATTGCCTGCAGCAGTTCCACCTGGCCCAGATAATCCTCTTGGTAAATATGCCCTGAGGCTTTCAAACCCATCCTATTTGATTCATGGCACAAACAAGCCCCTTGGAATCGGACGCAGGGTCAGTCATGGATGTCTTAGAATGTATCCGGAAGATATTGAGTTGCTTTACCGGCTTGTAAACACAGGAGATCAGGTATTGATAATTTACGAGCCTGTAAAAATCGCCAAAGCAAAAAGAGGAATATATATTGAGGTACATAGAGACTACAAGAAAACCGGCAGCAATCTAAGCAGGGCAGTTCAAAAACTGATTAAGATGAAACTCCTGGATAGGATCAATGAAAAGGCCTTATACAATATAGTATTTCGTGAGGATGGCATCCCCCACTTTTTACCCTTTAAGCTAAATAGCCTCCGGTAAAAAAATACAGGGGATATTAATTTTGAGAGGTTTTAATTTTGCGATAGATTTGCCTTTCCTGGCAAATCTATCGCAAAATTTCGACGAAAAAGGGTTCCCGAAAAATCGCAGACCTTTCTGGATGTATGCAGTTAGCAGGGGCCCCATAAAGTCTTCAAGACTTTATGGAGTGACCTGGGAGACTAAAAAACTAATATCCCCTGAAATACAAAATAAGTTATCAACTTTTATCGGACAGTAGTTTTTTAAGATAAATAAGGAAGAGAGATAAATATCTCTCCTCCTTATTTATAAAGTAGTAGTTTACTTTCTCAATCTTTTCTGAAGGGATGCTTCACATCTTCTCAGAGCAGACTCTGCCTTTCTCAGGGCCTCATCTGCCTTTTGATCGGCACGCATGGCAAGCTCTTTAGCCTCGTTGATCGCCTGTTTCAGATGGGCTATTTCTGCCTTAATTGTGTCAATATCAGCGGTGTCTATTTTAGCTGACAGAGCAGAAATCTTTTTGTCGATTTCACCAAGCTTTGCCTCGATATCATTGACCTTCTGCTCCAATGCCTCAGTTTTCTGCTGAAGTGGTTCGACCTGTTTTGCCACATATTCCTTGGTGGCACAGCCTGTTAGACTGAATCCAAGGATAAGTGCCCCTGCTATTATTGCCTTTTTCATAGGACCCCCTTATACGGTTGATTTTGAAAGATCACCCATTTTCTCTTTCAAGGCTGCCTGAGCAGCAGCAAGCCTTGCTATTGGTACCCTGTAAGGTGAACAGCTGACATAGTCCATGCCAATGTTATGGCAAAATACTACTGACTTTGGATCACCACCATGCTCACCACAGATACCAACTTTCAGCTCTGGTCTTGTATTTCTTCCCTTTTCTATACCCATCTTTACGAGTGCACCCACACCGTTTACATCGATAGTAACAAAAGGATCGTCCTCGAAGATCTTATGCTCCACATAGAAGGGCAGAAATTTACCTGAGTCGTCACGGCTGAGCCCCATGGTGGTCTGGGTGAGGTCGTTAGTTCCGAACGAGAAGAATTCAGCGTGCTTTGCAATCTCATCAGCAGTAATGGCTGCACGTGGGAGCTCAATCATTGTACCAACCAGATAGTCTACCTGAACCTTCTTTTTCTTGATAACCTCGTCAGCGGTCTTTCTGACAAGCTCCTCCATTACCTCTATCTCACGCACATGACCAACCAGAGGGATCATAATCTCGGGTTTCACATCCACACCTTTTTTCTTCAGTTCACAGGCAGCCTCCATAATTGCCCTTACCTGTATCTCGTATATTTCTGGATAGGTTATTCCAAGACGGCAACCCCTGTGTCCAAGCATGGGATTAAACTCTTTAAGGGATTCGTTTCTCTCTTTAAGCTTTTTAAAAGGCACGCCCATCTCCCTGGCAAGCTCCTTGAGTTCCTTGTCTGTATGTGGCAGAAACTCATGAAGTGGTGGGTCAAGGAGCCTGATTGTAACAGGAAGCCCCTCCATGGCCTTGAATATTCCCTTGAAGTCCTTTTTCTGCATAGGAAGGATCTTTTTAAGTGCCTTGCGTCTTCCAGCCTCGTCATCTGCAAGTATCATCTCGCGTACTGCCTTTATTCTATCTTCCTCAAAGAACATATGCTCTGTTCTGCATAGACCAATGCCCTCGGCACCAAACTGACGGGCTACCTTTGCATCCTTAGGTGTATCAGCATTGGTCCTGACACCAAGGGTCCTGACCTCATCAACCCATTTCATGAAGACCTCGAAATCGCCGGTCATCTGGGGCTCAACAAGTTTTACCTTACCAATAATTACATCTCCTGTTGAACCGTCTATAGTGATCCAGTCGCCCTCTTTAACCTTCAGTCCATTAACCTCAAAGAATTTCTTCTTTTCATTAATCTTTATGTCGCCACAGCCAGCTACACATGGCTTGCCCATTCCCCTTGCAACAACTGCTGCATGGGAGGTCATACCACCACGGGCAGTCAGAATACCCTGGGCAGCATGCATACCACCTATATCCTCTGGTGATGTCTCAAGCCTTACGAGTATGACCTTTTCTCCCTTTTCAGCCCATTTTTCAGCATCTGGTGCTGTGAACACTGCCCTTCCAACTGCAGCCCCTGGAGATGCAGGTAGCCCTTTTGCCACCTTTTTGACCTTCGCCTTGGGGTCGATCATTGGATGAAGTAGCTGATCAAGCTGTTCAGGGTCAATACGCATAATGGCTGTTTCCTTGTCGATTAGGCCCTCATTAACCATGTCGATAGCTATCTTGAGGGCTGCCTTGGCTGTACGTTTTCCAACGCGGGTCTGAAGCATATAGAGTTTACCTTCCTGAATGGTAAACTCAAGATCAAGCATGTCTTTATAATGCTTTTCCAGTTTTTTGTATATCTTCATAAGTTCTTCGTAGGCCTCAGGAACCTTTTCCTTCAGTTTTTCAACCGGCAGTGGTGTTCTGATACCGGCAACCACATCTTCACCCTGGGCATTCATAAGGCACTCACCATAGAATTTGTTTTCACCTGTGGATGGGTCTCTTGTAAAGGCAACGCCGGTACCAGAGTTTTCACCCATGTTACCAAAGACCATTGTACAGACATTTACAGCAGTACCCAGGTCGTCAGGGATACCGTGGAGACGGCGATAGGTCTTTGCACGTTCACCGTTCCAGGAATTAAAAACTGCATTTATTGCAAGGCGTAACTGTTCGTATGGATCGTTGGGGAAGGGTTTTTTGACCTCTTTTTTATAAAGGGCCTTGTACTGTTTCACCAGTTCTTTGAGGTCCTCGGCTGAGAGGTCAGAGTCGTATTTTGCGCCGACCTTTTCCTTCATCTTCTCGAGCAGTTCCTCGAACTTCATCCTGTCCACACCCATAACAATAGAGGCAAACATGGTGATAAACCTTCTGTAGGCATCATAGGCAAAACGTTCATTGTTGGTCATCTCTATAAGACCTTTTAAGGTCTCGTCGGTAAGACCAAGGTTAAGAACCGTATCCATCATACCTGGCATGGAAAACTTTGCACCTGAACGAACCGAGACAAGAAGCGGTCTCTTGGGATCACCGAATTTAAGGTTCATCAGTTTTTCTACCTTTTTGAGATTCTTCAGCACCTGATCCCAGAGTCCATCAGGGTATTTACCATTATTTTTAAAATACTCAACACATGCCTCTGTTGTTATTGTAAAACCAGGCGGTACCGGAACTCCAAGGTTTGTCATCTCGGCAAGGCCGGCACCTTTACCGCCTAAAAGGTCTTTCATCTGTCCGTTTCCTTCAGCCTTTCCGCCGCCGAAAAAGTAAACATACTTCTTAGCCATCTTCTCCTCCTCCTCGATTACGATAAAAATTATTAATAAAGTCAGGGTATAAATAATAAAATTTAAAAAATTATATGACTTTGGTCATGATAAGTTAACCAAAATCATGTATTTTTTTCAAGCAAAAAGAGGAAAAAATGGCCAGGTTGAAGTTTCCTTAATGAATGGTTTTTAATAGTCTTATGGCTGAACAGACTCCCCTGATGAAACAGTACTTCAGTATTAAAAAAGAATATCCAGACGCTATCCTTTTTTTTCGTCTCGGTGACTTTTATGAAATGTTTGGCGATGATGCAAAGATTGCCTCAAAGATCCTGCAGATAACCCTTACCACAAGAGACAAAGGAAAACAGGAACCAATACCCATGTGTGGTGTGCCCCACTTCTCGGCCGAGGGATACATTACCAAGCTGATTAATGCAGGCTACAAGGTTGCCATTTGCGAGCAGGTTGAAGACCCCAAAGAGGCCAAGGGGATTGTCAGACGTGAGGTTGTCAGGGTTATAACACCGGGAACCCATGTGCCAGAAAACCCCAAGGAAAATAACTTTATTTTCGCCTTTTACCCCTCTGGTAACAAACATGGCATATCGGTAGCCGACCTTTCAACAGGTGAGTTTTTTGTATATGAAACAGACAGAGATATTGCCGATGAGCTAAACAGGTTCGAACCCCGTGAGGTCGTCTGCCCAGACTCTCTAATGGATGATATCCATTACAAGGATATATTAAAGGATTACTATGTTACCTACTGGGATAGCTGGTTTTTCGACTACACAGAGGCATATAAGAGGTTGCTTGAATACTACAGGGTTTACTCCCTTGGTGCCTATGGACTTGAAGAGGAGAGGTCGGCTCTTCAGGCAGCAGGTGCACTGCTTTCCTATCTGTTGGAGAGTCAAAAGGGCTCTGTGGTTTTAAGAAGACCGGTCAGGCTAAATCAGACAAATTACATCTTTCTTGATTCAGTAACAAAGAGGAATCTTGAACTTCTGCATAACCTCAGGGATGGCTCTTCTGAGGGCACCCTTATCAGTGTACTGGATGAAACCCTCACACCAATGGGTGGAAGGTTTCTAAGACAGGCCATGTTAAGGCCTCTTAAGGACCCGGAGATGATAAATCAGCGTCTTGATGCAGTTGAAAACCTGATAGAAGACTTCGAGATGCGGGAAAACCTTCGACGCTATCTAAGAGATGTGCATGATCTTGAAAGGCTGGCCACAAGGGTGCTTCAACGAAGGGCAACACCAAGGGAGCTGGTTACTATCAAAAACTCATTAAGGGATTTCCCGCGTATTAAAGGTGTGTTAAACAGGGCAAGGACTTCCCTGCTTAAGGGGCTTTCAGAGAGAATAGATGACTTTGATGAGCTTTACAGGATAATTGATACCGCAGTGGTGGATGATCCACCCCATACAACAACAGAGGGAGGCATTATTAAAGCGGGTTATCGTTACGATGTTGATGAACTCAGGGAGATAGCCACAAAGGGCAAAGACTATATTGCATCGCTTGAGGCAAAAGAACGTCAGAAGACAGGTATATCCAATCTGAAGATCGGATACAACAGGGTATTTGGCTACTATATTGAGGTAACGAAATCCAATTTACACCTTGTGCCTGAAAACTACATAAGAAAGCAGACCCTTGTTGGCTCGGAGAGATTTGTCACAGAAGAACTCAAAGAGTACGAAAACAAGGTGCTTGGTGCCGAGGAAAGGCTGAAGGCCCTTGAAAAGGAGGTCTTTAACGAGGTGCTCGAAAAGGTAGCCCATTATGCAGAATCATTGATTGAGGCCTCTTCAGCCATTGCCGAGGTGGATTTCTTGCTTTCCTTTGCAACTGTGGCCACAAGGAACAACTATGTGAGGCCCCAGGTGGATGACTCAGGAGTGATAGATATTACAGATGGTCGCCATCCGGTACTGGAACGGATTGGTTTTGAGGAGAGGTTTATTCCTAACAACACATATATGGATACCGAGGACAACAGGCTTTTGATAATAACAGGGCCCAATATGGCTGGAAAGTCGACCTACATGAGACAGGTTGCCCTGATTGTTCTGATGGCTCAGATGGGCTCTTTTGTGCCAGCCACCAGGGCTAGCATTGGAGTTGTAGACAGGATATTCACAAGAATAGGTGCATCAGATTTTCTTGTCCGGGGGCAGAGTACCTTCATGGTTGAGATGATAGAGACAGCAGGCATCCTTCACAACGCCACCGAGCGTAGCCTGATTGTGCTGGATGAGGTAGGCCGTGGTACAAGCACCTTTGATGGTATCAGTATAGCCTGGGCTGTGGCTGAATATATTGTAAATAAAATCAGGGCACGCACCCTTTTTGCAACCCACTATAATGAGCTTACTGAACTTGCAGTTGCGCTGGATGGGGTTAAGAACTACAATGTATCTGTTAAGGAATGGGGAGATGAGATAATATTCCTGAGAAAGATAGAAAAGGGGCCTGCCGACAAAAGCTATGGTATCCATGTGGCAAGACTGGCCGGGTTGCCCGAAGAGGTTATAGAGAAGGCAAAAGAGGTGCTTGCAAACCTTGAACAGGCAGAATTTACAAACAAGGGACTGCCAAGGCTATTGGGTGGAAAGAGTGTGAGAAAGGTCCAGCAGTTAGACCTCTTTGCACCAAATTATGAACCTCTGGTAAAAAGGCTCATGTCTGTTGATATAGAAAAACTGAGCCCGGAAGATGCGCTAAAGAAATTGAAACAGCTTCGCAGGATGGCTGAAAAGCTCTGGGATTAAGATGCTTGTTGCCCTGACAGGTGGTTTTGGAACCGGAAAATCCACGGTGCTTGAGATGTTCAGACACTGCGGTGCCCACACTCTTAGCGCCGACCAGATTGTTCATGAACTCCTTGAAAGGGAAGACCTGAAGAGAGAGATTTTGGAGTATTTTGGCCCTGACATCCTGGATACAGATGGAAGGATCGACAGAAAGGCACTGGCAGAAAGGGTTTTTTCTTCTGAGGAAAATAGGATATGGCTTGAGAGGCTTCTTCACCCGGAGGTTTTCAGAAAGATAGACGAATTTTACAGACAGCATCCTGAGGGTATTACCGTGGTGGAGATTCCACTGCTTTATGAAACCTCCACAGAAGACAGATTCGACGCGGTAGTTGTGGTATATGCACCGGAAAGTAAGGTAAAAGAGAGACTGAAAGACAGGGGCTTTAATGAAGAGGATATTTCCTGTAGAATGAAGGCACAGCTTGATATAAATGAAAAACTAAGACGTGCAGATTATGTGGTAGACAACTCATCTGATCAGGAAAGTACCTTTCAGGCAGTAAGAGATATCTACGATAGACTAAGGAAAAGGTTATGAGTGCAAGGCTTGATAAGATAACACCTTTTATAGTTATGGATATCCTGCGTAAAGCGCGGTCTATGGATAACGCCGTTCATATGGAGGTGGGTGAACCTGATCTTGAGCCATCGCCAAGGGTGCTGGAGGCTTATGAAAAGGCAATAAAGGAAGGGAGATTTTATTATACAGAGGCAAAAGGGCTGAAGAGGCTAAGAGAGGCCATATCAGAGTACTATCAGAGTAGATACAAGGTGGAGATATCTCCAGATAGGATTATCATTACACCAGGGACTTCGGGGGCATTTCTGGTTGTATTTGCCATGCTGATGAATGAAAAAAAGAGACTGATACTGTCGGACCCATCCTATCCTTGCTATAAAAACTTCTCCTATTTTCTGGGTGCCGATCCAATCTTTGTAAATGTAGGAAGAGAGACCTGTTACGAGATAACACCCGAGGCTATAAGAGATGTAAGGGAAGCCGGTTCGATAATGGTATCTTCTCCTGCTAACCCGACTGGAAATCTCTATACCCGTCATTCTTTGCAGCGGCTGATCGAGGCTGCGGATGAAAAAGGGCTATGGTTTATTTCTGATGAGATATACCATGGTCTTGTATACGACAGTCGTGAGTGCTCGGCCCTTGAGATTTCTGACAATGTGATAGTTATAAACAGCTTTTCCAAGTATTTCTGTATGCCTGGTTTCAGGGTAGGATGGATGATACTGCCTGACAAACTTGTGCGTCAGGCAGAGATCATAGTGCAGAATATCTTTATTGCAGCCAACACTCCTTCGCAGTATGCAGCCTGTGAGGCCTTTGATGAGGAGCATCTTAACAGGGTTAAGACAACCTTTAAACAGCGTAGGGATTATCTATACAATGCCTTAAAAGAGGTTTTTGATATAGACTCACAACCAGAGGGTGCCTTTTATATCTGGGCTGATGTCTCTCGTTACAGTAATGACTCCTTTGATTTCTGTAACAGGCTTTTACAGGAAAAGGCCGTTGCCATTACACCAGGGATTGATTTCGGTGTTAACCAGACAAACAGATATGTGAGGCTTGCATATACTCGAGACCTGGAGGAGTTAAAGGAGGGGGTCAGAAGAATCAGGGAGTTTGTGGAGGAACTCTCTTAGCCCTGAAAAAACTCTGCAGAAGCTCCCTGCACTGTGGCTCAAGCACACCTGAGGTAATCTCTACCTGATGATTAAGTCGTGGATCGCTGGCAATGGTATAGAGGCTTTCGACTGCACCACCTTTTTTGTCTTTACAGCCATAAACAAGCCTTTTTATTCTTGCTCCCACAATGGCACCAGCACACATCGGACAGGGTTCTTTGGTCACATAGAGGGTTGTATCTGTTAATCTCCAGTTGCCAAGTCTCTTTGAGGCCTCCCTGATGGCTATAAGCTCGGCATGAGCTGTTGGATCATTAAGGGATTCTCGCTGATTGTAGGCCCTGGAGATAACCTCACCCTCTTTAACCACCAGGGCCCCTACCGGCACCTCATCCAGCTGGTAAGCCTTTTTGGCCTCCTCGAGGGCAAGTTGCATAAAGTATTCGTCGTCCTTCATACAACGATATTTATGAGTTTTCCTTTTACCACAATGATCTTTCTGAGTTCTTTACCATCGGTGTATTTCTTGACCCTTTCATCTGAAAGTGCAAGCTCTTTTATCTCAGTGTCAGACAGCCCTACGGGTATCATAATCCTGGCCCTTACCTTACCATTTACCTGTACAACAAGCTCAATCTGCTGCTCGCTGGCTGCCTCCTCGTCCCAGGTAGGCCATGGTTGGTTAAAGATGCTGGGTTTTTCTCCTATAAGTTCCCATAGTTCCTCAGCCACATGGGGGGCAAAAGGGCTAAGCATTAGCAGCAGGTTTTTAAGGGCAAACCTCATTACTGTCAGGTCGTCATCAGTGTCTGCCCTGAAGGATGACAGTTCATTGTAAAGCTCCATTAAAGAGGCTATAGCGGTATTGAACTGAAACCTTCGTTCTATATCGGTGGTTACCTTCTTTATGCTTTGATGGGTCTTTCTAAAAAGATGTATGTTTTTGTCGTTTGTCTTGACAGGTAGATCCTTTACCCTTTTCAGGTCGTCAGCCCTTTGCAGAGTAAGGTTCCAGAGTCGGTTGATAAACCTGTAGGTACCTTCTATGCCGCGGTCTGACCATTCCAGGTCTTTCTCAGGTGGTGCGGCAAAAAGAGAAAACAGCCTTGAGGTATCGGCTCCGTATCTTTTTATAAGATAATCTGGGTCGATTACATTCTTCTTTGATTTGGACATCTTCTCCACACGGCCATGTTCGACAGGACGGCCGCATTTTTTGCATTTATTATCCTCTACCTCTTCGGGCAGAAGCCATCCATGCTCTGGACAGCGCAGGGTCTCTTTGCATACCATGCCCTGAGTAAGCAGGTTGCTGAAAGGCTCATCAAAGTCAACAATTCCCAGGTCCCGTAACACACGGGTAAAAAATCTTGAGTACAGCAAATGGAGCACTGCATGCTCTACACCGCCAATATACTGATCTACCGGCATCCAGTAAGAGATCTTTGGCCTGTCAAGGGCCTCTTCATCCTTTCGGCTACAGTAACGGATAAAGTACCATGATGAGTCAATAAAGGTATCCATTGTGTCTGTTTCACGCCTTGCCCTGCTACCACAGCGCGGGCAGTTTGTGTAAAGAAAATCCTCGGCATTAAGAAGGGGCGACATACCAGTACCGGTAAGCTCTACATCCCTTGGCAGAATTACTGGAAGGTCCTTCTCGGGCACCGGAACTATACCACAGTTGTCACAGTAAATAATTGGTATTGGGGTGCCCCAGTACCGTTGCCTTGAAATACCCCAGTCTCTAAGACGATAGTTAACCTTTGCCTGGCCAAGCCCTTTTTCTTCAAGGTATTTGATAATAGCCTCTTTTGCCTCGGGTGAGGACATTCCAGTAAACTGGGCAGAATCTACCAGCACTCCCTCATCCTCATAGGCCTCCTCAAGGGGCTCAGGTAACTTACCATCCTCTGGCTGAATTACAACCTTTATTGGCAGTTTGTACAGCTTTGCAAACTCAAAGTCTCTCTGATCATGAGCTGGCACCGACATTATGGCACCGGTACCATATTCCATCAGAACAAAGTTAGCAACATAAATGGGAATACGTTCGTTATTTACAGGATTTATTGCATAACGGCCTGTAAACAGACCATGCTTTTCCTCAGCCATTCCGTATTTTGACCTGATAAACTCCAGTGCCTTTTTGTCTTCTGTAAGCCTTTCAGCCATTGGATGAAGGGGGGCAAGACATACAAAGGTTGCACCCCATAGGGTATCGGGCCTGGTGGTAAAGATACGGATCTTTTCATCTGAGCCTTCTATCTGGAAGTCTACCTCCACACCACGGCTTTTGCCTATCCAGTTTTTCTGCATCAGTATTACATGCTCGGGCCAGCCATCCTTGAGCTTTTCACAGCCTTCAAGCAGTTCATCGGCATAGGCGGTTATTTTAAGAAACCACTGTTCCAGTTCCTTTTGTACAACCTCTGAGTCACATCTCCAGCAGGCCCCATCTATTACCTGTTCGTTGGCAAGTACTGTGGAACAGGTCGGACACCAGTTGACATGCGAGCTTTTACGGTAGGCAAGTCCCATCTCGTACATTTTCAGAAAAAACCACTGATTCCAGCGGTAGTATTCAGGATCGCAGGTGGTTACCTCTCGTGACCAATCATAGCTGAGGCCCATACGCTTTAACTGTTTTTTCATATAATCTATGTTTTCATAGGTCCATTTTGCTGGATGTACCCCATGGTTAATGGCTGCATTTTCAGCTGGCAATCCAAAGGCATCCCAGCCCATTGGATGTAGCACATTGTAGCCCCGCATCCTTTTGTAACGGGCGATTACATCGCCTATTGCATAATTGCGCACATGGCCCATATGGATCTTCCCGGATGGATAAGGAAACATCTCAAGGCAGTAAAATTTCTTTCTATTGTCCTCTGTGGTCTTAAAGAGCCCTTCCGATTCCCAATAGCGCTGCCATTTAAGCTCTACCTCTTCAGGGTTGTATTTCACAGCACTTTCCTCCCGTAAGTTAAATATGTGTTTGTGGGTTATTGGCTTTGAATTTTTATGTATAATAATATAACATAATGTATCAAAACCAGTTTGTTTGACAGTATCTCAGGGGTTCTGGTATTTTTAGAAATGAAAAAAATCACAATAGTATTGGGAATTTTTGGTCTCCTGGTTTTTTCTACCACCTCCTATGGTTTTGATAATTTAGGAATAATCCCGGTACAGCCTAACGGAGTATTTTCTACTCTGAGTGCATATACCATAGGTAAAGACAAGACCGGAGTGATGTTTTCAACAGAAAGATCAATTGATCCAAGTTTTTATCGATTCTCACTGGTTGCTGAGCACGGAGTTACCGATAATATGGAAATACTGATAAGCGCACCATTTATAACTGGTTATAAGAATACAGAAGGGCTTGAT
>JAADIE010000115.1 GCA_013151495.1 Nitrospirota bacterium
TCGATAGGTTATCTCAGAAACACCGAACTCATAGAGCTTATTGATAGATCTATTCAAACAGGAAAGACCCAGCGTAATGAGATATTCTTTGATGAAAAAGAGCGTCTTTACAGGGCAACTGCCTATCCCATTGTCCTTGAGAGTGGTATTAATGTAATAATGATTTTGAGAGATTTAACAGAAAGAAGACATATGGAAAGGGTTAAGCGGGATTTTATAGCAAATGTATCTCATGAGCTAAAGACACCAATAACAACTATAAAGGGATACATTGAGACACTGATGGATACAGTAGTTGAAGATAAGGATAAGGCCAGAGAGTTTCTTGAGATAACCTATCGAAATGTGATCAGAATGGAAAGGCTAGTAGAAGATCTGATAAACCTTACTGGAATCGAGTCGGGAGTGATAAAAATAGAAAAAAGGGATGTATTACTTAAAGATGTGTTTGACGAGCTTATAAAGGAGTTTGGCCCAAAGGCCCAGAAGAAGGGCCTCAAATTATTAGTAGAGCTTGATAATGAAGAAGCCAAAATACAGGCAGATCAGCTCAGGCTCAGGCAGATTCTGGGAAACCTGATAGACAATGCCATAAAGTTTACAGAAAGCGGTACTGTTACCATAGGTTTAACACATAGGGATAACACAAGGGTTCTGTTTGTACAGGATACAGGTATAGGAATTCCTAAAGAATACATTCCAAGACTGGGGGAGAGGTTTTTCAGGGTAGACCCTTCAAGGTCAAGGGCATTAGGTGGTACAGGACTTGGCCTGGCGATAGTGAAGCATCTTGTGATGGCTCATGACTGGAAGATGAATATAGAGAGCCAGCCAGGAAAAGGTACCCGGATAAACATACTTATTGATTCGTAATGTATACAGATTACCACATACATCTCTTTATTGATGGCACTCCAGTTGATCTCGAAAAATTGAGTTTGATAATTGATGCCTTGAAGGAGGCAGAAATTTCAGAAGTCTACGACATGGGGTCGAAAAATGCAGCAGGCTTTCAGTACAGAGAGGTCTTCGAAGAAAATGGCATACGCCTGAAGACATGTGGTTTTGCTTTATACAAAGGCAGTGGATATGGAAGGTTCCTGGGCAGGGCTATTGATTCTATGGATGAGGTGCCAGTTTTAATTGATGAGCTATATCGTAAAGGAGCTGATTTTATAAAGGTAGTTAATTCAGGAGTGGTTAGTCATAGGGCAAAGGGATTTGTAACAGAAGGGGGGTTTAGTGGTGAAGAGTTAGAATACATTGTAAAAGAGGCCAGAAAAAGATCTTTACCAGTTATATGTCATGTTAACTCTGATGGGAAGATTCGTGAGGCCCTGATTGCTGGAGTAGACTCTATTGAGCATGGCTTTTTTATAAACAAAGAAAGCATTCATATAATGAAAGAAAAGGGTATTTCATGGACACCAACGGTTTATGCACTGTTGAGATACAGCAGAGAGCTCAGCCAAACAAGCAGGGCCTTTTACGAGGGTGTCATAGGTGAACACCTGAGGATGATCTCCTATGCCACTGATATTGGTGTGCGGGTAAACATTGGCAGCGATAGTGGCTCAAGAGGATTAAGACATGGAGTGTCTTATCATAAAGAAAGGGCTATACTGTCAGATTATCTTCGAAAGTAGAACTTCGGTAACATAGGCTACAATAATACAGGCAGGCAGGGTTAGTATCCAGGCCAGCACAATTTTACCGGCTATTCCCCATCTAACAGCTGAAAGTCTCCGAGTGGCACCAACACCTAAAATACATGATGAAATAACATGGGTGGTGCTTACAGGCAGTCCTACATGACTTGCACCAAGAATGATTGCAGTTGCTGCTGTCTCTGATGCAAAACCATGAACAGGCTCAAGTTTTAACATGTTAACTCCAAGTGTTTTTATTACCCTCCAGCCGCCTATTGCAGTACCAAAACCCATGGCAAAAGCACATAGCAGTACTACCCATAGTGGGACATCCATTGTGGTAATGAGGCCACCGCTAAACAGGGAAAGAGTGATAATTCCCATTACCTTTTGTGCATCGTTTGAACCATGACTGAAGGCCATAAAAGCTGATGATAACAGTTGTAGTCGCCCAAAGTTTCTGTTAATAGCACCAGGAGAGAAGTTTCCAAAAAGCCTGAGCAGGAGCTTCATAAAATAGAAGCCGATAAAAACCCCCAGTACAGGTGAGGTTAACAGGGCTGTGAAGATTTTTAGCAGTCCTTTATAATTGAGTACACCTGGACCTGCCTGGGCCAGGGCTGCTCCCATAAGACTGCCTATCAGTGCATGAGAAGCACTTACAGGCAGCCCCAATATGGTCATGGCCGAGTTCCAAAGAAAGCCAGCTATAAGAGCACTTGCAACTACAGTTTCGGTTATCCCTGAGGGGTCGACGATACCCTTACCGATTGTTTTTGCTACAGCAGTAGAAAACAGGGCACCAAGTATGTTCATCGATGCAGCCATAAGTACTGCCTTGTACGGGGAAAGCACCCTTGTAGACACTACTGTAGCAATTGCATTAGCAGCGTCATTCCAGCCATTGCTGATATCAAACAAAACGGCGAGTACTATGGTAAACAGTATTATCTCAGGCATTCTTCAGGACTATACCCTCAAGTATATTGGCTACATCTTCGCATCGGTCGGTGGCATTTTCAAGATGTTCGAGTATCTCCTTCCACTTTATTATTTTTATTGGGTCGGTCTCGGTCTCGAACAT
Source organism: Nitrospirota bacterium (assembly GCA_013151495.1). Lineage (GTDB taxonomy): Bacteria > Nitrospirota > Thermodesulfovibrionia > Thermodesulfovibrionales > JdFR-85 > JAADIE01. The sequence goes on from JAADIE010000115.1 coordinate 2,734, forward strand.
ATTGCTAATGGCATTGCGGAATATCCTGTCTGCCTCATTTTCCAGGCGATTTATTTCAATACAGAGATCATGAACAAAGGAATACTTTTTGTTTTTTAGCTCTTTTATGGCCCGGTGGATGGTTCTGGTATGTTCCCTGAGCGACCGAGAGAGTTCGTCGGCACCACCTATTTTTTCGTTCAGTTTAAAAAGCAAAACCCTGTCTGCTGAAGCCCAGATCAGGTCAAGTATGTCATCAAGGCGTGTGGCCAGGGCATGGATATCTTCTCGATCAAAGGGTGTTAAGAATGTTTGATTCAACATTCGGATTGCCTCGTGGGTAAGCAGATCACCCTCGTGTTCAAGGTCGTGAATTGCCTTTACTCTTTGTTCAAGATTATCAAAATGTGTGAATAACTCTGCAAGCTGCTCGGCAGCATTTATCAGGTTCTGTGATGCTGTATCAAAGAGTTCGAAAAAGTCAGGTCTTTTAGGAAAGAATCTCATTTTCTATGCCTCTGAAACATTATATCAGGAGATGGTTGTACATTGCTAATTTTCTTTTGTAATTGGTTTTTTAGCTGTAACATAAATGTAATATTTCTTTAAAACTACTGTAACAACTTTATGTTTATAATCTTAAGTAAGAAAAAAATTAAAGGAGGTATGGATGGTGAAACGAGCAACGATAGGTATTTTTTCGGTTCTGTTTCTGCTTCTAATGGTTCTTGGTGTTTTTGCTGCTGAGACTATTAATGGTGCTGGTGCTACTTTTCCCTATCCTGTTTATGCTGCATGGGCCTGGCAGTACAAGAAGGAGACCGGTATTCGTCTGAACTATCAATCAATTGGTTCTGGTGGTGGGGTGCGTCAGATTATAAACAGGACAGTGGACTTTGGTGCCTCTGATGCCCCGGTTAAGCCCGAGGACTTAGAAAAGCACAAACTCTACCAGTTTCCGGCAGTAATAGGTGGTGTGGTTCCTGTGGTTAACATCAAAGGGGTTAAGCCAGGGCAACTCAGGCTTGATGGCATAACCATGTGTGATATCTTTCTTGGAAAAATAACAAGCTGGTCTGATAAAAGGATCAAGGACTTGAATCCTGGTTTGAAATTACCAGACAAAAAGATAACTGTAGTACGCAGGTCGGACGGCTCTGGAACGACAGCTATTTTTACCACCTATCTTTCAGAGGTGTGTCCAGAGTGGAAGAACAAGGTTGGGGCCGGTAAAGCGGTAAGATGGCCTACTGGTATAGGCGGAAAGGGTAACGAGGGGGTAGCAAACTATGTTAAACGCAAAAAATACTCCATTGGTTATGTGGAATTTGCTTATGCAAAGCAGAATAGATTAACCTATATAAAACTTAAAAACAGAGCTGGAAGGTTTGTTGAGCCAAACTTCAGCTCTTTCCAGGCTGCAGCTGCATCTGGAGATTTCGATCCAGAAAAACACTTTTATTTATGGTTAACTAATGCACCAGGTGATAATGCCTGGCCTATTTCAGGTGCAACCTTTATACTTCTTGCAAGTGAGCAGAAGGAGTCGAACATAAAGACTGTCAGGTTCTTTGATTGGGCCTTCAGCAATGGTGATGAGATTGCCAAAAAACTGGTTTATGTACCACTGCCTGAAAGCCTGAAGGAAAAAATCAGAGGCTACTGGAAACAAAGGGGGATATATTAAGTAGAATATTTATGTTATGAAGTTTTTCAGGAGAAACCCTATAGATCTTCTTTTTAGTGCAATCACAGGCATCGCTTCGGTGTCTGTGGTTGTGCTTATTATAGGCATCTTTATTGCTCTGATAAGAGAGAGTCTGCCAGCAATAGACAGGTTTGGTGTTATTAATTTTATCCTTACTGTTGACTGGGACCCTGTTGCAGAGGTCTTCGGTGCCCTCAGCACACTGCTTGGTACTGCAATCACCACTGCATTGTCTCTTGCTTTTGCAATACCAATTGCCATAGGTATAGCAATATTTGTCACTGAGATATCACCGAACTTTCTCAAGGGCCCAATTGGTACTGCTATTGAACTACTCGCTGCAATACCAAGTATCATTTATGGTATGTGGGGGCTATTTACACTAGCCCCTATAATGGAGGAGTATATAGAGCCCTTTCTTCAATCTACCATTGGGAAGTTGCCCTTAATAGGCCTGCTATTTCAGGGTACACCAATGGGGATTGATTTGCTTACGGCAAGTCTGATTCTCAGCATCATGATTATTCCTTTTACTGCCTCTGTTGCAAGAGACTCTTTTAAGTTAACGCCACCTATTGTAAAAGAATCGGCCTACGCAGTAGGTGCTACCAAGTGGGAGGTCGTAAAGGATGTGGTTTTACCTTACTCAAAACTTGGTGTTTTCGGCGGAGTGGTTTTATCTCTTGGCAGGGCAATTGGTGAGACCATGGCCGTGGCCTTTGTGCTTGGAAATAACCACGAGATCCCCCGTTCCCTTTTCGATGCAGCAGCTACCATAACAGTAAGCCTGGCTAATGAATTCACTGAGGCAGATACCGATATCTATCTCTCTTCACTTTATTATCTTGCCCTGATACTTTTTGTTCTTAGCTTCATAACCCTTGCAACTGCCAAATTTTTCCTTTTGAAAGCAGAAAAGAGGTACCATCGATGAATATACAGAAAAAGAGAAGGGTAACAAACTTTATTGCATTAACATTAAGTAGCCTGGCAGCACTGAGCGGGTTGTTCTGGCTTGTATTTATTCTTGCCGATGTGTTGATAAATGGTGTAAGAGGAATCAGTCTTGATCTTTTTCTGCAGGATCCGGCTCCACCCGGGATGGAAGGAGGCGGGCTAAGAAACGCCTTTGTAGGTCAACTTATGATAACAGCTGTTGCTACATTAATAGGTGTACCTGTAGGTGTTCTGGGTGGAACCTTTTTAGCCGAGTATGCGAGAGGCAGGAAACTAAGCCGTATTATTAGTATTGTTTCTGATATAATGGTAAGTGTACCAAGTATTGTGGTTGGCACCTTTGTATATGCCATACTTGTTAAGCCCTTTGGGCATTTCAATGGTTGGGCAGGAGCCGTAGCACTGGCAATAATAATGATACCGGTGGTTTTAAGGACAACAGAAGACATGCTCAGTATGGTTCCTTGGAGTTTGAGGGAGGCAGCCTTTGCCCTTGGCGCTCCATATTACAAGGTGATAATACAGGTAGTTTACAGGGGAGCTGCCACTGGTATACTTACCGGGGTGCTTTTATCTATTGCAAGGGTGGCAGGTGAGACTGCACCACTTCTTTTTACTTCTTTTAATAACTCCTTTTTTTCTTTAAATATGAATGAGCCAATTGCATCTCTGACGGTTACCATTTTCCAGTATGCAATGGGACCATACGAAAGCTGGCATGCCCAGGCCTGGGCTGCATCTTTAGTTATCACACTTTTTGTGTTGTTTATAACGGTTCTGGGTAGAATAATTCTGAAATTGAGGTTTGGCAAGGGAAATGGAAGATAAGGAGCTCGAGGTTAAGGGATTGAACTTTTACTATGGTAATGTTCATGCCTTAAAAGACATAAACCTGCCCGTTTACAAAAACAGGGTAACAGCACTAATAGGCCCTTCTGGTTGTGGAAAAACCACATTGCTAAGATGCTTCAACCGGATGCACGATCTGTATCCTGGCAACAGATATGAGGGTGAAATAATTTTTAATGGAAGAAACATACTGGCTGACAATATAGATCTTATCGACCTTAGAAGCAGAATAGGGATGGTTTTTCAAAAGCCAACCCCCTTTCCCATGAGCATTTTTGATAACATTGCCTATGGTCTGAAACTTAGAGGAATCAAGAAGAGATCAGAACTTTCTGAGCGGGTTGAAAAGGCATTAAGACATGCTGCCCTCTGGGATGAGGTAAAAGACAAACTCAACGAATCTGCATATGCCCTGTCGGGTGGACAACAGCAAAGACTGGTTATTGCCAGGGCACTGGCTGTTGAGCCAGAGGTGTTGCTGTTTGATGAACCAACTTCTGCCCTTGATCCGATATCAACGGCTAAGATAGAAGAGCTTACAGTGGAGCTCAAAAAGGAGGTAACTATTATAATTGTTACACACAATATGCAGCAGGCAGCAAGAATCTCAGACTGGACTGGATTTTTAATGTTAGGCGAGTTGATCGAATTCGATAGAACTGATAAGATATTTACAAGTCCTTCCAAGAAGTTAACTGAGGATTATATTACAGGGAGGTTTGGTTAATGCCAGTAAGAATGGCAGAACTTGAGAACCTCAAGGACATGCTTCTAAAAATGGCCTCCCTGGTGGAACGGTCGATAAAGAAGTCGGTAAGATCCCTTACCGAAAGAAACTCAAAGCTTGCAGAAGAGGTGATTCAGGAGGACAGACTTATCAATACCTATGATGTCAAGATCGATGAGGAATGTATTAGATTGCTTGCACTTAAACAGCCCATGGGTAAGGATCTGAGGTTTATAACAACGGCCATGAAGATTACCACTGATCTGGAGCGAATTGCAGACAACTCCGTAAATATCGCAGAAAGGGCTCTTGAGCTAAACGAAGAGCCACTTTTAAAGCCCTATATTGATATACCAAGAATGCGTGAGGTGGCACAGGGGATGGTACGAGATGCAATAGATGCATTTGTTAATGAAGATAAGAGACTTGCCATGGATGTAGTAATGAGAGACGACGAGGTTGACGACCTGAACGAGATGGTGTTAAAAGAGTTAATGTTTATTATGACTCAGGATCCATCTACAGTTTCAAGGGCAATGAAGATAAGCTATGTATCTAAATATCTTGAGCGCATTGCAGACCATGCCACTAATATTGCCGAGATGGTGGTATATATGGTGGAAGGTCGGATTATCAGACATATGCTGCCAAACGAGATAATCAAGTAGTAATGAGGTGATTGCTTGAAGCGCCTCCGCATACAGCCCTTCACCGAATCCTCGAGGATACAATATGATAAGGTCTTGAATCCAGAACAGCTTGAGGTTGTCTTGTGCCCTGGTGGGCCAATGCTGGTGCTTGCAGGTGCAGGTACTGGTAAAACAACTACTGTTACCTATCGAGTGGCAAGGCTTCTGGAACAGGGTGTGCCTGCTGGTGCAATTCTTCTTCTTACATTTACGAATAAGGCTGCGCGAGAGATGATGCAACGTGTTGAGATGCTACTTGGTAAAAAACCTGCAGGGTTATGGGGTGGTACCTTTCATCATATAGGCAACCTGATACTTAGACGACATGCCGGGCTGATTGGTTTTAAGGAAGGCTTTTCAATACTGGACCGGGAAGACCAGAAAGAGCTGTTAGACAGCTGTCTTGCAGAATTGAAGCTCGATGATAAACTGTTTCCAAAGGCTGCTGTGCTATCAGAGATACTCTCTTATCATAGAAATAGCCTTGTGGATATTGAGGAACTGATCCAATCGAGATACTATCATTTTGTTGATTTTATAGAGGACATCAGGAAGGTCTTTATTATCTATAATGAAAGAAAAAAGAATCTGAATCTTATGGATTTTGACGATCTTCTACAGCTAATACTACTGCTTTTTAAAGAGCATAGAGAACTGAGAGAGTTTTATTCATCACGGTTTTTACATATCCTTGTGGATGAGTATCAGGATACCAATTTAATTCAGGCCGAGATGGTTGATCTTCTTGCAAACACTCATCGAAATGTTATGGTAGTAGGTGATGATGCCCAGTCTATTTATTCTTTCAGAGGTGCAAGAATCGAAAATATCCTTGGTTTTCCTGAGAGGTATCCGGATTGCAGGATTTTCAAACTTACCACAAACTATAGATCTACTCCTGAGATACTGAATCTTTCAAACCATTCAATATCACATAATGAAAGCCAATTTAAAAAGGAACTTCAGGCGGTAAAGCCCCCAGGTGAAAAGCCGATGGTTGTGGAACTACAGGATCTGTATGAGCAGGCCTCCTTTGTGGCATCAAGGATTATCGAGCTTTCAAACGAGGGTGTTTCGCTTAACAATATTGCCGTGTTATATAGATCCCATTATCAGTCGATGGAGATTCAGCTCGAGCTTCAACGCCGTGGTATACCCTTTGAGGTAAGGTCAGGACTCAGGTTTTTCGAACAGGCTCATATAAAGGATATTCTATCGTACCTGAGGGTACTACATAACCCATATGACGAGCTAAGCTGGAAAAGGATACTGAAGATGCTACCTGGCATTGGTAATATTACGGCCTCCAGAGTATGGCAACAGATCTCAAATACTCCATCGCCTGTGGATTCATTAGCCACTGTGGAAGGACTGTCAGGTAAAAAGGCAGCCGAGAGTCTTGGAATGTTCGTATCGGTTATGAATGGTGTCAGGACAATAGATTATCGCAATAATCCAGCAGAGGCCCTTTTGTATTTTCTTGAAAATGGTTATGAAGGGTATCTGTACAACACATATCCTAACGCTGAACAGAGATATGATGATATTGTTCAGCTCATCAGGTATGCAGAAAGGTATCAAACAGATAATACCTCAACATACAATGCCCTTGAGTTGTTATTAAGTGAACTGGCACTGGATAGTATGAGTATTGAGGCCAATGACCCTGCAGATGGAGGGGATGCTGTGGTATTGTCTTCGATACATCAGGCAAAAGGGCTTGAGTGGAGGATTGTTTTTGTGATAGGTCTGAACGATGGCAGGTTTCCATCAAAGAAGGCCCTTAATTCAGATGGTGAAGAGGAAGAAAGGAGGCTTTTTTATGTTGCCTGTACAAGGGCGATGCTGGAATTGTATCTGTGTTATACTCTCACGGATGATGGTTATTCTAATATTTTAAAACCCTCAAGGTTTATTACAGAGTTGCCAGAGTATTGTTTTGAAAGGGTGGAGATAGAGTATGGATATTAGCAGGGCCCTTAAAGAGGGGCTATCACTTGCCAACCGGAATCTGCCAATTATTTTAGTTAAACTGGTGGTAGCCTTTATAGGTATTTTAGGTTTTATTTTTTTTGTAATCCTGCCTGTTTCATTTGCCCTTTTTCTTGCTGGCGTGAGTCCCTTTATTCTGACCAACCTGCAGGCACATGAGGGATTAATTACGAGCCTGCCTTGGGTAATGCTTTTTTCAGTATTTGCCCTTGTAGTGTTTCTGCTTTTTTCAATAGCCATGAACCTTTTCGTTTATGCCGCTACCGTGGGGTTGATGATTAAAACAAAAAGGGATCCCGCTTTTAAGTTCAGATTAGGAGACTTTTTCAGCAATGGAAAGAGAGGTTTCTGGCCTATATTTAATTATCTTGCATTAACGGGTACCTCTACGGTGGTGTTGATTATTATGGCTGCCGGAACCGTGTTTCTGATAAGAAACCTGTTAGATTATCTTAAAGA
>JAADIE010000069.1 GCA_013151495.1 Nitrospirota bacterium
TAAAGATAATATCATATCTTTTTAGGCCTATAGATGAAGGGGTATTAAAATTAACTCCGTATGATCCAGCGATAGGTATTCTATTGATTTACCTTGGCCTTGGGACATTGAGATTAGAAACTTGGGCAAGATTTGCGATATTAAGCATTGCGAAATTGGCGTTTCCTATTTTGATCTATTTTCTTTTGTTTGAAGGGGAAGCTAAAAGCAAATGGACATATATATACGAGCTTGTTGCTGCTTGTTTCATTTTGTATTTCTTCACTCGTCCACAAGTAAAGAACCAGTTCAAATAACATATAACTAGGCGATAGAGCGAACGGCTACCGCCGTCGCTCATCTTAATCGTTATAGGAAGATTAATAGATTATGAATAAGAAAGAAATGCAATCAATTCTTTCTGAGCATCTTTCCCGCTTTAGAAACTATTCTTACGAAGATCTTGCTAAATTCGTTAAAGATAATCATGTAGAAACCTTCGAAATTACAAGTCAAAAAGGAAATTTATACCAAATAAAAATAGACTTTTTCTGGGATGGCAAACCCAATGGAAGTATTAGGGTCATGGGATCAATAGATGAAAATCCCCATAGACCTATGTTCGATAATATTCCAATACTTAAATGGATACCAATTTATGCTTCATCATTGACGAATAGTTTCATCATGAGCTCAGTTGGAAAATTTATTGGAGAATAATAAAAAATAAACCTTATAACAAAACAATCCAGCGAACTGGATCCGCCGCCTGCGGTGCCGGCTCCAGTCGCTAATTTCTGACGTTATGTGAGAATAAAAAGTAATGGACAAAGAAGAAAGTATAAAACAGGCAAGAGAAATTGCTCAAAAAATGGTTGATGGTACTGTTGACCCGTCTGATGGATGTGATGAAATAGGAAAAATTGGAGAATCTTTAGACTATTGCGATGAACTATTAGGGTTTATCCATTTATCACATTTGCAAACAAAACATGAAAATCTTGGTTTTAATAAAGAGAATTCAAAAAAAGGTATTATTGAAGAAGCAAAAAAATTATTAAAAAACACATAACTAAGCGCTACAGCGAACGGCTATCGCCGTCGCTGAGCTTGGGCGTTAGGAGGACATAAATATGATATTGTTTTCATCGCGAAAACTTGAAAAAGCTTTGGCCGAAGGCAACTTGTCAAATTGGGTAAAAACGAAATATATAATCGTTCCGGCAGTCATCATGTCATTGTTTTCTCTACCGTATATTTTTCAGCCCATATACGGAGAGCGTATCCCCTTATTAAACAGCTTTTTCAATTTCATTTTCGTTATCACGGGAGCGTTTATTACATACTTCGGAATCAAGAAATGTTTTCAAACGAATGAAACATTTGATAGGAGAAATTTCTTTAAAAGATTTTTTGTTCTTTCGGTACCAGTCCTTATGAAGCTGATCATAATAGTATTTCCACTTACGATTATAGCCGGTATCTGTGCATACCGATTACGAGTGATTCATCCAACTATCTATAAGCGATTTCCTATCGCACTCTCGCTTCTTGGCCCGGTTATCACATATATATACTATCGGTTGATTAATGCTTCATTAATTCGTCTAACAAATCTGATTAAAGGCAAAGATGGAGATCAATAAGTTCCTAACCAGGCGATGGAGCGAACGTGAAACCGCTGACGCGTTTTCACGTCGCTCATCTTTACGTTATCTGAAAAAAATAAAGAAGGGGAAATGATGACGAAGAAAAGGTCGGTTGGAGTGATAGTTTTTGTGATATTATTTTTGGGGCTAACACTTTTATGGACCTACAATATTTTTACCATAAGATACCCTTTATTGTACACATACTTAGCTGTTTTTATTACTCTGCTTACTTTTGTTACAAGTATAGGTTTATTTATGTTAAAAGAATGGGGTAGAAAATTAGCATTAGGTTTAGGTATATATGTGGCTCTAAAGGCTTCAAGTTGTGCCTTAGTAGGAGTAACTAGCTGGGTAGTTACGCTTACAAGTTTAGTATTTATCTATGCTCTAATCTTTTTATTATGGTGGTATTTCACCCGCTCCAAGGTAAAGGAACAATTTAAATAATGAACAATAAACCCATATAATAATTGTCAGGAGGAAAAATAAAAAACCAGATAACAACTCAATGGGCCAAGGGGTCGAATCTTTATCATTGAAAAATCAGTAAGCGAACGGCGTACTGCCGTCGCTCATCTTTGCGTTAGGAGGTTAAAATGAGCGAAGAAAAGAAGTGGAAATACAAAGTAAAGGTGGTGTACCCCAGAGGTTTTTCGGCGAAAAAGAATGTTGAACAAAGATTGGAAGACATTTGCAATGAGATGGGACGTGAAGGCTTTAAATTAGATAAAGTTGTGTATAGCAGTTGGTCGGGGAAATATACGCTATTTTTCAAAAAAGGTATTTCGTAGCGTTTGCTTTCTACGCCCTATTGTAAATACAATCTTACATAACATGCTTTATGAGGATTAGCAAAGCACAAAAAACAGGGTCACATTTTATATTATCAAATCAATCCAGTGAACTGGAACCGCCGCCTGCGGCGCCGGTTCCAGTCGCTGAGCTTGGGCATTATGTGATAATAAAAATATGAATATGAGAGAGAAGTTATTAAAAAGTCTTGAGCTTATCAAAATAGAACTCCCATATATCCTTTTAATGTTGTTATTTAATACATACTCTCCGGGTCGTAATTACCCTATACTTGTTATTGTCTTTTTCGCATTATTAGGTTTTCTACTTAATATTATTATCTTTGCGCGTGGAGTTGAATTAATTAGAGGTGCATTAATTAATAGTTCAAATATAGCAATAATAAAGAAGTATTTTTTGAATTATCTAATAGTATCACTTATTCTTGGATTGCCTATTTTCTTGGTACAATATATTAGTGGGAACAATCCTTTCTGGCTCACAACCTTTCTTGGTGTGTTGATTTCTGCTTTAACGATATATGTTTATCCTTTTCTTTTTATACAAAAAGGTCATCTTGAAAATATTTTATCAGGCATTAACTTCTTGAAACACAACTTAGAGAATAGTCTTTATTTACTAGTGTTGGCTTTAATCCCTTGGATACTGAGATTGATTTATAGACTTACGCTCTTTAAATTATTTGCTCTCGATTTCCCTAGAATTGTTATTTGGATTTTTGTTTATATAGTTTCTTTCATTGGATATTGCTTTGTTTTAAGTGTCTTTTATTCAGCAACTATATCTATATTAGAGAAACAAAAAACCACATAACCAGTCGCTGATCTTTAGCGTTAGGCTGTAAGGAGGTGATTGCAAATGGGTGGGATGATCTTGACGGTTTCCTGCCTCATACTGTTTGTTTTTCCCACAATTGGTTATTCGCAAACGGCCACCCAAGAGCGACAAGTCTTTTCTGTCATCCAGGTTCCTCTGAAGCTTACGCTCAAGAAAGTTTCAATTGCCGAGATATTTGATGAGAGCTATAAGGAAGAACTACAAATTGAAGTGTGGTCCTTCTTGGAAAGGACCGATGGAAAGAGCATATATAATCCCACAACCAATCGTGACAATGTTACAATAGGAATAACCCGGCTGTTTGGGGACGGGTCGCAAGAAATTCCTTCAAACAATGGGGTATCTACGATGTATCGCTCTACGGATGTTCACCCCGAGGACAGGTGGGTTCTCTTTCAAGGACTTGAATTCTCGGATGACGATAGGCTACTTCGCGGCAGCCTACGAGTGAAGAAAAAAGATATAGCGAACCTGTCAAAGTTGAACATCCACGTTTACCTAACGTTGACAAACCCCGATAAGAAACCAGAGCCTCTCGTGTTTGTGTTTGAAGGCATTCAGCTTCCAGCGAGGTACTAAAAGCCAATATGGATAAACAGAGAAGGGATTTAAATCTTTATCATTGATAAATTAAACCAAGCGCTACAGCGAACGGCTATCGCCGTCGCTGAGCTTGGGCGTTAGGCAAATAAAAGATTAGAATAGCAGAGGGTATCGTTTAATATGTTTTGTCCTAAATGTGGAGACGAGTATAGAGAGGGATTTTATAGGTGTGCTGGCTGTAATGTGGATTTGGTAAATGAATTGCCTAAACCTAAAACGAGAGAGGATGTTTCTTCAGACGATGGCATTTCTGGAACACCTGATGAGACAGGTGAGCTTAAGACAATAGCAACATACCTGAATGAAGCTGATGTTAATTTGGCTTTAAGCATACTTGAAGCCAACAATATTAAGGCAGCTATTTTTCGTGATGATTGTGGAGGTATGAGACCTTATATGTCTTTTGGAACTGGCATTAGACTTGTAGTCCATGAAAAAGATGTTTCCCTCGCGGTTAAATTGTTGGCAAACAAAGGTGACAACCATTTTTGACAAAAAAATTAAAAAGCCTAACTAAGCGCTACAGCGAACGGCTATCGCTGGCGCTGAGCTTGGGTGTTGGATGAAAGAAAATAAAACGAAGAGAAGGGAGGCAACTCATGGCAAATCTATTTGCAGCCGCTGGGCCAAGTTCAAAGTATAAGCAACCCGGTGCTACACCTGCAGGATTCTGGGCAGGCATTTGGCATGGTTTGATAGCTCCGATAACGTTCATCATTAGTTTATTTAATCCGAATATCAGGATATACGAAACAAATAACAAAGGAAGGTGGTATGATTTCGGCTTCCTGATTGGAGCTTCTGGTTCACTCGGAGGCGGTGGAGCTTCAATAAGATAGAAGAACAAGAACTATAAGGACATTTTTGTAAGGTTGTAAGGGGGTCGGACCAAGCTAAGTGTTGGGTATTCAATAAGAAAGCTTCAAAAAGTGAGCTGATTTTAACCTTAGAAGGACCTTTTTGATGGTAAAAAGGGCATTATAAGAAGAAAGAAGAACCAAGAAGAACAAGAAAAGAAAGAAGCAAGAAAAAATCGTTCTGAATGACAACAGAGTAAGGATAACATGGTTAAACTTAGAAACCTTATAATGATTTCTCTCTTGATTATACTTTTCACTTACCCCAAAGGATATAGTTATGACCAACAGGGAGAACCTATCTACGCTGATGCCAAAGCTCGCCTCAATCCTAATGCCCCTTGGAGCAGTGGTCCTTTGAAGGTTAGGTTAAAAAACAAGCTGACGGTCTATTTTAGCGCTGCCGAGTCCTATGATAAAGATTATGTAGATGGCCAATGGAAGAACGATAGCCTTGAATTCACCTGGGATTTTGGAGATGGGCATACTGCAGCTGGAGAAAATGTCGTCCATACCTACACTTCTATACCCTCATCCTCTTCATCTCCTTTTGTCGTCACTCTGACGGCCAATGACGTGGATGGGGCTGGCTATCAGGATGATTCTCCCACCGAGGATACCGTAGAAATTATCTGGCTGTATATTACCGATATAGCTACCGATAATCCTCCCTGGGGAACGCCTTTCTTCCCTGCTTCAAATGAGAAGACCAGGATATACTACACCATTGTAGATAGGCCTGAAGCTAGCCCCATGAATAATGTCACTATCAAGATATACTCCGACATTTCCTATAGCAGCATTGTAAGAACCTTCTCCACAGGAGACACCGATGATGCTGGAAATCCCATTCCGGGTAAAATAGGAGAAAATATAATAGCCTGGAATGGTAAAGATGCCAAGGGGAAATATCCTTCATCCAATGTCACCTACTTTATTATCGAAGCCACTAACAAAGATGATCAAACTATCTCAACATTAGATACCCCCCTCAAAATCAGTGGAGTTAGTGCTAATCCCAGCGTTTTTGACCCTCCAAATGGTAAAACAACAACTATTAGTTATTCTCTAACAGAAGATTATAGTTATATAAAAGGAGCTTATGTTACTGTTAGAGTATATGGTCCAGGCTACGATCTGGTTAAAACCCTTCTCAACTCTTCCTCTCTAAACCCTAACTCTAGTTATCAGATTAGCTGGAACGGTCGAGATGATACTGGTGAATTTGTTGATAATGGAATATATACTTGTGTTATTGAGGCTTATGATACCGAAGATAATTGGGCCATAGCAAAAGGCACTACTATAACCGTAGATATGGATTTTTCTAAAAAAATAGGGCTCTCTTTAGATGCCATAGTTAAGGCAACAGTGTTTGGCCTGTCAAATCCCGGCAATACCATTAACATAGATGATGGATTAAGTCCCTCTACAGTTACAGCCGATACTTACGGGAACTATAGCGGCACTATTTCTTCAGAACCAGGCTCTCGTACCGTAACTATCACTGCCAGTGACCCTTCAGGAAAACTATCCCCTATCACTAAGACTCTCTCAGTCTTCTTTAACAATATCACCTTAACATCTATAAGCTCAGATCGGATAGATCCTGACCTTAATGAATCTATAGACATTACCTACAACTTATCTGTGGATGATACCATAGACGGCATCATCTATGGTCCCGTGGATGATGAGTCTATGCATCCATACTACTTGGAAGCGGTGAAAACTTTAATCGACAACCAATCGATCCAAGCAGGGAACAATTCTATAACATGGGATGGTAAAGATACGAGTGGATTAACCGTTGCCGATGGCACTTATTTATATGTTATATCCTCTACAAACGAGAATGTTACTCAGCCAATAGAGATAACTGGTGCCATAGTAGTAAATAGAGCTACTCCGGGACCATCTATTTCTGGAGTTACCGTATCAGATATTAATTCTTCCGGGGGAACCGTTACCTGGTCAACATCAACTTCAGCAGATTCCCAGATAGAACATGCCTCTTCCGATACCATGTATCCTATATACCTAACTCCCTTAGAACCAGGTTTGCTATCATCCCATAGCGTAACGCTTACAGGATTATCAGCCAATACAACTTACTATTATAGGGTAAGGTCTAAGGATGTGGATGGCAATCTAACCATTTCTCCAACCTACAGCTTTACCACAACAGGAGGACCAGTTATATCATATGTTCGCGATTGGAGCCTCACCGAAACAAGTGCTACCATTGGCTGGAAAACTGACCTGCCTGCCGATTCCCAGGTGAACTATGGAATAGATTCTAATAATCTATCGGATAGTCAATCAGATGCTACCCTCACTACAAGTCACAGCATTACCTTAAATGGACTCACCCCGGATGTTATTTACTATTACCAGGTCCAATCAACTGATGAAGATACTTTAAAGACAGAATCCCAAATTTACAGCTTTTCCACAGATACAACTTCACCTACTGTAAGTATCACCTCACCCTCCAATGGGAATATAATCTCAGGCACAAAACTGATTCAGGCCCAGGCCGGAGATAATGTGGGAATTGCCAAGGTGGAAATCTGGATTGAGAGCGAATTAAAAACAACATTGACTTCCCCTCCCTATGAATACCGTTGGGATACAACAACTACAACCGATGGAGAATATTGGATTCGGGTAAGCGCAACTGATGCAAGCCATAATGAAAGCGATAGCTCGGTAAAAGTGAAAGTTCACAACGATACTACCCCACCCACAGTAAGTATAACCTCTCCTCAGGATGGAGAGACTGTCGAAGGGACCATCACTATTACCGCAGACGCTACTGACGATGTAGGAGTAACAGGAGTAACTTTCTATATCGACAATCAGGAAACCGCTACTGTCGCTACTGCCCCCTATACCTACACCTGGGACACCACCACCGCCAAGACCACAATAACCACCCACCAGATAATGGCCAAGGCCTATGATGCCGGAGGGAACGAAGGGATATCGGATGCTATAACCGTTACTATTGACAATCCATTAAAAGGGGTCGTTAACCTACAGGGGACATCTTTAGATGATAACTTTGATTACTACCAGGTAGAATACGGAGCTGGTAGCAATCCCAGCAGTTGGACGCTTATAGATGGTCCCTATACCTGGGAGGCAAATAATGCCCTCTTAGCTGTTTGGTAATTTTGATGGGGCTTTTGATGGGTTGATGGGTTTTGATGGGGGTCGGACCAAGCTAAGTTTTGTGCTGTTAACTCACCGACTTTTTTCTTCTCAACCTTATCAATCCCACCAATCCACTTCCTAAGAGGAGCAGAGTAGAAGGTTCGGGGATCAGGAAGGCATGATATTCACCACCGATATAGCCTTCGCCCACAATGTACCCGGCATTATTGATGGCTGAAGCACTCGTCAATTCCCAGCCGGAACCGGCTGGAATTAGATCGTTGAGGTCGGTCATCACACCGTCTCGCCAGATGAAAGCGTGCGTGGACCCCTCGGCGGTGTCCGACTCGCCGACCACCTGGCCGGAGTCGTTGATGCTGTAGGCCATGCTATTGTCTCCATCGAGGGTTCCCAGGTCGCTCATCCCCTGCCCGGCTTCCCAGAGGAAGGCGTGCATTATGTCGTAGTCAGTGGTGTCCGAATGGCCGACCACCTGGCCGGAGTCGTTAATGCTGTGGGCCATACTATTGTCTCCATCGAGGGTTCCCAGGTCGCTCATCCCCTGCCCGGCTTCCCAGAAGAAGGCATGTCCATCCCCACTGGCGGTATCCGTCTCACCGACCACCTGGCCGGAGTTGTTGATGCCACAGGCCCAGCTCCAGTTACCGAGGGTTCCCAGGTCACTCATCCCCTGCCCGGCTTCCCAGAGGAAGGTGTGCCTGTCCCCACTGGCGGTATCCGACTCGCCGACCACCTGGCCGGAGTCGTTAATGCCGTAGGCCCAGCTACTGTTACCGCCGAGGGTTCCCAAGTCACTCATCAGCCCGGATTGCCAGAAGAAAGCGTGCCTGTACCCGCTGGTGGTATCCGAATGGCCGACCACCTGGCCGGAGTCGTTGATGCCGTGAGCCATGCTATCGTTACCACCGAAGGTTCCCAGGTCGCTCATCCCCCCGGATTGCCAGAGGAAAGCGCGCCTGTCCCCACTGGCGGTATCCGAATGGCCGACCACCTGGCCGGAGTCGTTGATGCCGTGGGCCATGCTCCAGTTGCCGCCGAGGGTTCCCAGGTCAGTGATGATAGGATAAGGGACGGCGGCGGAAGCCGGAAACGTGGCCAATCCCAGCACAGTAAGGGTTATTAACAACAGACCCACCCCATAATAATTTCCTGCTCTCATAACTTGTTCTCCTTTTCTGTAATTCTGTAATTCAGTTAAATTTTACCCCCCAACGATTTAGCCTAAGGGTTAAGCTACTACTTTGATATACGCAAGATTCGTGCCAGGGCGGCAAAAAACATAGCAGAAAAATCGACCTTTTCCGTAAGACTCTTGTTTGCAAAGGGATAAGAAGATAAAAAAGTTGTCGTCAGCTTTCTGATAGAAACCTTACCCTCATTAAATGTTCAAATAAAACAACCTCCTATCTCCAAGCGTTTAATAATTGAAACATAATAGAACTCCTCTGTCCCCTCACCTTAATCCTTTCCCCCTCGAGGAAGAGCAGGCTTTACGCGTAGGGGCGATCTTGGTCGCCCTACTTAAGGAGTAGGACTTTTCAGGTAAACCTTCACCTTCCTCAGATCCGCAGGAGTATCCACTTCTATACAGTCATATCTGGTCTTCACCATCTTTATGCGGTAGCCGTTCTCCAGGACACGCAGTTGTTCTAACTTCTCGGCCTTCTCCAGGGGAATGGGAGCCGTCTTGGCTAATTTTAAACCGGCAATATTTTGTCTTAGAGCAAAAAAATCGTTGCAAAAAAGGGCAAATTTGCTGTAAAGTAGTTATGTGCTCCAAAAGCAGCGAATATAGATTTGAAACTCTATTATAATATAAAATGCCATCAAACGAACTTGTAATAAGCTTAGAAAATCTTTAAAGTATGTATGCATCGCCTAATGAGCCAATCCAGCAGACGCGAAATACGCGCCGCTGATTTTCATGTTAGCCATGAAAGACAACGGGCCGAACAAAATGATACCGGGAACAGCCAGTTTGATTCAAAAAACATTCTCATCAAAAGTTTCAACAACTTATGAACTGGTGAA
>JAADIE010000127.1 GCA_013151495.1 Nitrospirota bacterium
TTTCTGACCATGGCTTTACGGCGAGGATCAAGCCGTGCAGATGGCTGAAAATAGCTTCTGATGCGATTTCTTAAATTTTTAGCCTTTCCTATATAAAGGACCCGCTCCTTTTCGTCCTTGAAAATGTAAATTCCTGATGATGGAGGAGCTGTATTAATGATTTCGATAAGGTCCTGTTTTTTAGGAACCATAAGTGAAGGATACCACCGGCCGCACAATAGCGGCCGGTGGTGTTTTTTTTAAGTTTATATAAGATTGTAGCTCTTAAGAGTTTCTTTAAGTTTTTCTTTGTTTTCAGGGGCCATTTCGCAAAGTGGCAGTCTGAATTCCTCGCTAATCTTGCCCATTAATGCAAGGGCTGTCTTCACAGGAATTGGGTTTGTTTCGAGAAACATTGCGGCATTTAGAGGCTCCAGCTCGTAATGAATCTTCCTTGCCTCTTCAACATTTCCTTCGTTAGCAAGCCTGCACATCTGGGTTACCTTTGAAGGCACGATATTGGCGACCACTGAAATAACACCCTTTCCACCAAGCATAATTAATGGAAAGGTGGTAAAATCATCACCAGATAAAACTGTTATTTTATCGCCACAGAGACGAATTATATCGCTTACCTGACGCATACTACCAGAGGCCTCTTTTATGGCTATTATGTTGTCAAACTCAGCAAGCCTGGCAACAGTGGTTGGTGCTATATTAACAGCAGTTCTGCCAGGTACATTATACAATACCAGTGGGAGCCCCACAGATTCTGCTATCTTTTTATAATGCCTGTATAGGCCTTCCTGGGTAGGTTTGTTGTAATATGGTGCTACAAGCAGTGCTGCATCTGCTCCAAGTTCCTCAGCCTTTTTTGTAATCATAATTGTTTCTTCGGTAGAGTTGGCACCAGTTCCAGCAACAACAGGAATGCGTTTGTTGACAACCTCGATTGCTATCTTGATTACTCTGTAATGTTCTTCATAGTCCAGCGTTGCAGATTCTCCTGTAGTACCGCAAGGTACAATAGCGTCTGTTCCCTGAGAAATATGCCACTCTATGAGGTCTGCGAATGCCTTTTCATCTACCTTGCCATCTTTAAAAGGTGTTACAATTGCAACTATTGAGCCTTTTAGCATGACTGTCCTCCCTGATATAGGATAAGGCCCTCAGGGGCCTTTAATGCTTTGTTCTGGATAACTTAAGAAAACCAAGACCGGCCCTTACCTGATTGTTAATTCTCTTAGACCACTTTACCATTCCATAATGTGGAATACCTTCCTTTTTCCCTTCACGAATAGTTATAACATGCCCTTTTCTTAATGGATACTCGGTTATTATTCCGAAGCCCTGCTCTGATAGATCTATGATTGTTGCCGCTACCTCTACTACAGAGGCGTAGCTCGTCTGTAAATCGGTAACAGCATATCGAATTGGATAGTACACAGGAATCCTGGTTGATTTACGTCTTTCCTTCATTTTAAGCCCAGACTATTGGTATTGATTTTTCCTTTAAATACCTCTGTTGCAGGGCCTGTCATATATACATGATTATCTTCTGCCCACTGGATAAATAAATCGCCTCCGAGCAGATGGACAGTAACCTCCCTGTCAGTTAATCCTCTTGCTGAAGCCACTACAGCAGAGGCAGATGCTCCGGTGCCACAGGCCATGGTTTCACCTGAGCCTCGTTCCCAGACGCGCATATTTATTTCTTTTTTGCTAACAATATCTATAAACTCGACATTGGTCCTGTTTGGAAAAAGCTGATGATTCTCGAGTATTGGGCCAAAATAACTTACTGGAAAACTCTTTGTGTCGTCAACCACAATTACACAATGAGGATTGCCCATTGATACACATGAAATATGAAAGAGTCTTTCCTCTACCTCGAGTGGATAGCCAAGTATTTTGCCATCCTTCAGTTTTTCTCTATCTATGTACTCCATATAGACAGGTATCTTTTCAGGTTCAAACTCTGGCTCTCCCATGTCAACCTTAACAAGACCTTTTGTCCTTTCTGGTCTGATAATTCCAGCAAGTGTTTCAATTTGTAAGATGTCCTTATTACTTAACTTATTATCCCATATATACTTAGCCAGACACCTTATACCGTTGCCACACATCTCTACCTCAGAACCGTCAGCATTAAATATACGCATCTGGAAATCTGCTTTCTCAGATGGCATAAGAAGCAGTAACTGATCTGCACCAATGCCAAAACGTCTATTACAGAGCTGGATAATAATATCCTTAAGCTTATTTACCTCGGTATCTAAAAACCAGGGCTGTTTTATACAGTCAATCAGGATAAAATCATTGCCGAGGCCATGCATTTTAGTAAATTCTAAATCCATCTCTCCCTTTATTCCTTTAATGTGTCAGGAATTTTTTCTCCCCTCACAAGATCTCTATAAGTTTCTCTTTCCCTGATAAGATAATGCATGTTTCCATCAACTAAAACCTCGGCAGGTCGAGGACGGCTATTGTAGTTGGAACTCATACTGAAACCGTAAGCCCCTGCACTCATTACAGCCAGAAAGTCATTTCTTCTGACATCAGGGAGTTCTCTACCCTTTGCAAGGAAGTCTCCTGTTTCACAAATAGGGCCTACTACATCAGCAAACACCTTTTTTCCTCTTTTCTTCTTTACAGGAAGAATTTGATGAAATGCATTGTATAGCGAAGGCCTCATCAGATCGTTCATACCTGCATCAACTATAATAAACTTTCTATCAAACCCCGCTTTTGTATACAGTACTCTGGTAACCAGAATCCCGGCATTACCAACTATTGATCTTCCTGGTTCTACCACAAGGGTAAGATCATGCTTTTTTAGCAGGGGTATAATCTGTTTTGCCAGCTCCTTTGGATGAGGAGGCTCCTCATCGTTATACCTTATACCAAGGCCCCCTCCTATATCAAGGTAATTTATATGTATTCCTTCCTGTTTGAGGTGCTCTACAAGGATCAGGATTCTTTCAAGGGCATCCACAAAAGGATTTACCTTTGTTATCTGAGAACCAATATGTTTATGTATACCCACCACCCTTATATGTTTCATCTGTTTTGCCTGTTTATAGAACTCAAGGGCAGTCTCAATAGGTATGCCGAATTTGTTTTTCTTGAGGCCCGTGGAGATATAAGGATGGGTTTCCGGATCAATATCTGGATTTATTCTAAGAGCCACAGGGGCTGTCTTTTTTATTTTGCCTGCAATGTGGTTTATGTTTTCCAGCTCTTCTATAGACTCAACATTAAACATGAGAATTCTTTTTCTTAGTGCATACTCGATTTCGTCATCTCTCTTGCCGACGCCAGCGTAAACAATTTTGCCGGCGGGTATTCCGGCTCTTAATGCCCTGTAAAGTTCTCCACCTGAAACCACATCAGCCCCCGCACCCATACTACCAAGCAGTCGTAAAATAGCAGCATTTGAATTGGCTTTAACTGCATAGCAGATTATATGGGGTAGTGCTTTCAGTGAATCGGTGTAAGCCTTTAAATGGCGTCGGAGGGTCTTTGCACTATAAATGTATAGCGGAGTGCCATACTGCTCCACCAGGACATTAATTGGTATATCTTCTGCATAAAGTATGTTTCCCTTATACTTAAAATAGTGCATAGACTCCAGTAGTTATTAATCAGGAAATTAAAGGATTTTATTTTTTAACATAATGGTAATAATATTGTCAAAAGATGATGTTAAAAGTATAATAGAGACTTGATAAAAACAAAGGAAATAGGTACTATAATAGACTAAATCAAGCTAAATAACTGGATAAAAACACGGAGGTGTATAATGTTTTTTGATTCTATTGCATGGGCCATGGCACCATCACAGCAGGCAGGACAGGCTGCAGGACCTCAATCCATATTCATGAGCTTTCTCCCACTGATAATAATTTTTGCCATATTCTATTTCCTGTTGATCAGGCCTCAACAGAAAAGGGCCAAGGAACACAGAGAGATGCTTGCTTCACTAAAAAAAGGTGATAAGGTGATCACCTCAGGTGGAATTTATGGTGTGGTAGATTCGGTAGGTGAAAAGACTGTTACCATAAAAATTGCAGAAAATGTAAAGATAAAGCTCGGGAAGGCCTACATTGCAACGCTCAGATCTACTGCAGACGAAGACTGATACATTACCTGATATTGAGGGGTTATATAATCACGAAAGAGCCCGTCTATATATTGAAGCAGCCGACAGGTATTTAGAGGCCATTGGTTATACAGAACATGGTTTTAGACACTGTAAAATAGTGTCTACTACCGCTTATAAAATTATTAAAAAATTAGGCTACCCTGAAAAACTTGCCTGTCTGGCAGCTGCTGCTGGATATCTTCATGATATCGGTAATATGCTGGGTCGGAACATGCACAATAAGATGAGCGCCATACTGGCAAAGGAGATACTGGAGGACCTTAAATTCCCTCTTATCGATATTACCCGAATTATGACTGCCATTGTTGTTCATGAAGAAAGCGAAGGTGTTATACCAGACGAGATAGCAGCAGCACTTTTGATTGCTGATAAATCTGATGTTCATAGAAGCAGGGTCAGAAATCCATCCATGGTTTCTGAAGACATTCATGACAGGGTGAATTATGCGGCCACCAAGTCTGAGCTGATTGTAGAACACGATCAGAGAAAGATAACCCTCTCACTAATAATTGATACCAGGATATCTCCTGTAATCGAGTATTTTGAGATCTTTCTTTCAAGAATGATGGCCTGTCGCAAGGCTGCAAAGGTACTAAAGTCTGAGTTTAACCTGTACATTAATAACACAAGAATGGCGTAGGAGGTATAATGAAAAACGTCAGGTGGAAGGTTGCTCTTATTGTCGGAACTGTTATACTTGCCTTTATCTTCTTTCTTCCTAACACCCCATTGTTTAAGTATATGCCTCAGTGGTGGAAAGACAATATGCCTAACAGAGGTATTGCCCTTGGGCTGGACTTGCAGGGTGGAGTGCATCTTGTTTTTGAGGTAGAGGGTGACAGAGCTGTAGAAATAACCATGGAGAGGATAGGGCAAAGGTTGAAGGAGATACTCCAGAAGAGGAATTTGAAGACAGAACTTAAAGTAGAAGGCACCCGGATTATTATAGACTCAACAGACCCCGAGATAAGAAAGGCAGTTCTTGATGCATATCCGATGCTCGATCTGGTGCCATCAGACAACAAGCTGGTTTTTAAATTGAATGACAGGGAGATCAGAAGGATAAAAAACAATGCAACCGAACAGGCCCTCGAAACTATTCGTAACAGGGTAGATCAATTTGGAGTTGCTGAGCCTGTTATTCATAGACAGGGAGATAACGAGATAGTGGTCCAGCTGCCTGGATACAAGGACCCGAAAAGAGCGGTTGAGCTAATTGGTAAAACAGCCCAGCTTGAATTCAGACTTGTAGACGACGAATCTCCTGTTGCTGCCGAGCTTCCAGCATATATACGACCTGGTGAGGAACAGGAACTTTTAGAACGCTTTAAAGATAAGATTCCAGAGGATGACATTATTTTATTTCAGAGAGTGGTTGATCCTCAGACCGGAGAGGTAAGAAAAAGGCCTTTTTTGCTTAAAAAGGAGGTTCTACTTACAGGTGATCTGCTTTCTGAAGCAAGGGTAGCAATTGATCAGCGATACAACGAGCCTTATGTTTCTATTACTTTTAATAAAACCGGCGCCAAAATTTTTGAAGAGGTTACCGGCAAATATGTACAGAAAAGACTTGCCATAATACTTGATGGAAATGTCTATTCAGCACCAGTGATTAGAGAGAGGATAGCCGGTGGAAGTGCCCAGATAACCGGCTCATTCAGCATGGAAGAGGCAAAGGACCTTGCAATAGTTCTGAGGGCTGGTGCCCTGCCAGCTCCTGTGAAATTGCTCCAGAATGTTACTGTAGGACCTTCTCTTGGCAGAGATTCGATTGAAGCAGGCAAGAAGGCGGGTATAATAGCGATTGTACTGGTTACAGTATTTATGGTTTTTTATTACAAACTCTCAGGCCTGATTGCTGATCTGGCCATGGTTCTTAATGTTATTCTGCTTCTTGGTGCTATGGCCTTTCTGAATGCAACATTGACACTTCCTGGTATTGCTGGTATTATTCTGGCTATTGGAATGGCTGTAGATTCAAATGTGTTGATGTTTGAGAGAATGAGAGAGGAACTAAGGGCTGGAAAGACTCCCAGGGCTGCAGTTGATTCTGGATACGAAAAGGCCTTTATTACAATTGTGGACTCCCATGTAACCACCCTGATAACTGCAGCAGTTCTGTTTCAGTTTGGTACTGGCCCGATAAAGGGTTTTGCTGTAACCCTCAGCCTTGGTGTTGCAATAAATCTCTTCACTGCCCTTGTTGGCACCAAGACGGTTTTTGACATTATCAACTCAAGAAGGGAGGTTAAGAAGCTGAGCATATGATCGAGATTGTCAGGAAAACCAATATAGACTTCATGGGATTTAGAAAGTTTGCCTTGGTTGTATCGGGAGTACTCGTAATACTGGGTATAATTGCAATTATACAGGTGGCAAATGGCTCTGCTAATCTTGGTATCGATTTTGCCGGGGGAACTGCGGTCTTACTGAAGTTTGAAAAGCCTGTTACCCTTCAGCAGGTTCGAGATGTATTGAAACAGGGTGGTATAAATGAATTTGATTTACAGGATTTTCCCACAGTAAACAAGGTGCTAATACGGATAAAGAAGAAGGAAGAGGTCCTTGGAAAGTTATCTGAAAAGATAATAAAGACCCTGAAAGAGGGCTTCAGGGACAATAAGATAACCGTTGAATCAACTACTGAGATTGGTCCAAAGGTAGGGGCGAAATTAAGAAAGGATGCCATGTGGGCGGTTATAGCAGCAACTGTTGGAATACTCATCTATATAGCCTGGCGGTTCCAATTCAGATTCAGTGTCGGGGCTACTGCTGCAACCTTCCACGATGTGCTGGCTGTGCTTGGAATATTCAACATAATGGGAAGAGAGATAAATCTCGTTCTGGTTAGTGCATTACTTACAATTGCCGGTTATTCACTTACAGATACAGTTGTTGTGTTTGATCGTATTAGAGAAAATCTCAGGTATGTCTCAAAGGAATCCATGGAGAAGGTATTTAACAGAAGCATAAATGAGGTGCTTTCCAGGACAATTATAACCTCTCTGACAACCTTACTTGCTGCTCTGGCACTATTTATATTCGGTGGAGAGGTGATACATGATTTTGCCCTGGCTATAATACTTGGAGTAATAGTGGGTACTTATTCATCTGTATTCGTGGCGAGTCCTATAGTGTTGCTCTGGAAGGGCAAAAAACCGTTAATGAGTAAAAAATAGTATTAACATGCCGCAGAGAAAATGGTTTGTTCAACGAACAAACCCAGAGTATATTAAATACCTCTCCCAGTCTACCGGAATTTCACCGGCACTGGCTCAGATATTGATCAACAGGGGAATCAAGACCCCCGAGTCTGTTAAGCAGTTTCTCTCACCAGATATTAATCACTTGATTGATCCCTTTGATATTAAAGGCATTAAAGAGGCGGTTGATATATTAAAAGATGCAATAAAGGATGGCAGGAGGATTCTTGTTCATGGCGACTACGATACAGATGGCCTCACAGCTACTGCTATAGTGGTAGAAAGCCTTAGAAGTCTTGGGGCAGAGTTAGAGTATTTCATACCCGACAGGTTTGTTGATGGTTATGGGTTTTCCAATGGTGGACTTCAGCATGCACTAAACACAGGTACATCATTGATTCTGACGGTTGACTGTGGTATTACCTCCTTTGATGCCATAAAAAAGGCAAAAAGCAAGGGTATTACCGTAATAGTAACCGACCATCACGAACCCAAAAGAGACTCCTCTGGTGTATCGATACTTCCTGAGGCGGATGTGATAGTAAACCCCAGGCTCGACCCAGAGGCACCGGTTATGTCAGGTGCAATGGTTGCCTTCAAACTGTGTGAGGGATTGCTTGGAAGAGGTGAGGCAAGAAGGCTTCTTGACCTTGCTGCCCTTGGTAGCATTGCTGATATAATTCCCCTTGTTGATGAATGCAGGATCGTGGTTAAAGAGGGTTTGAGTCTTATAAACAGTTTCGAACGAAAAGGAATAAAGGCCCTTGCCGAGGTTTCAGGTCTTCGGGCAGGTAATATAAATGCTGGAGTGCTTTCCTTTACCCTGATACCTCGTATCAATGCCTCGGGCAGGATAGACCACGCACGGGATGTAATTCAATTACTTCTTACTGATGACTATGATGAGGCAGTATCCATTGCAGAGAGGTTGCATGACCTTAATCTAAAGAGGCAACGTATAGAGGAGGATGTGCTATCACAGGCCATGGAGGATGTACAACACAGGGGATACGATTTTGCTATTGTTTGTGCCTCTGAGGGCTGGCATGAAGGAGTGGTCGGTATAGTGGCTGCTCGATTGGTAGAGAGGTTTTACAGACCTGCCTTTGTTTTTAATATTGATGGCGATATTGCGAAGGGTTCTGCCCGGAGTATTCCTCCTCTTGATCTGTATGAGTGCATATCCAGGTGTTCGGATTTGCTCATTTCTTTTGGTGGTCACAAACAGGCTGCCGGCTTAAAGCTGCCAGTAGATAGGCTTACGGAGTTCGAGGAAAGAATAAATATAATAATCTCAGAGATGCTTACCGATGAAGATCTGATACCTACATTAACAATTGATGCTGCAGTGAGATTAAAGGAAGTGAGTTTCAGGCTTATTCAGGAGCTTCAGAAGCTTGAGCCTTATGGAGCCGGTAATCCTGAGCCCCTTTTGGGAACAAAGGCTCTGGAAGTGCTAAATCCGAGGATTGTTGGTAACAATCATCTCAAAATGTTATTAAAGGACAATTCGGTGGTTATGGATGCTATTGGTTTTGACATGGCAGAGAGATTTGAGATGCTTCAAAACGGAAGGATTGATGCGGTATATTGCCCTTCAATAAACGAGTGGGAGGGAGGGCGTTTTTTACAATTAAGATTAAGAACTTTCAGGGCTTCAGAGAATTGATTTGTTCGTTAAAATATTATTAAACTAAATAATGCACAAGAGTATGGAACAGGAGAGGATAGAAGAGGCCCTTGAGTTGATCTGGTTGCTCGAGGAGGAGGGCAAAAGTGGCCTGAAAAGGCTGTATGGTTACTC
Organism: Nitrospirota bacterium; assembly: GCA_013151495.1. Taxonomy (GTDB): domain Bacteria; phylum Nitrospirota; class Thermodesulfovibrionia; order Thermodesulfovibrionales; family JdFR-85; genus JAADIE01. The sequence continues at coordinate 9,152 of JAADIE010000127.1, forward strand.
TGATGACGAGGGAATTGAAGATATCGTGGAGAAATTAAAAGCCAGGGGATATGTTGAAGTTGCAGGCGACAAGATTACCTTAACCAAAAAGGGTGAGGAGATAGCAAGGGGTATAGTACGCAGGCACAGACTTGCAGAGAGGCTCTTTGCTGATGTATTCGAGATGAAGGAGGAGTTTATCCATGAAGACGCCTGCAAGCTTGAACATATACTTAGCGAGGAGTTGACTGATAGTGTATGTACCTTTCTTGGGCACCCACCTACATGCCCACATGGAAAACCCATTCCAAGAGGTGAGTGCTGTAAGAAATACAGTGTGGAATTAAAACCTCTGGTAATGAGGTTGAATGATTTTGAGGTTGGTCAGGAGGGAAGGATTGTATATATAGTACCTTCAGACCCATCGAGGCTTAATAGATTGAACTCTATTGGTATTAATGCTGGATCTAATATAAAGCTGGTACAGCGTTGGCCCTCGATTGTTGTACAGGTTGAGGAAACCACGATTGCTCTGGACCCTGATATTGCCAAGGAGATTTTTGTAAAAAAGGTTTAGACTCTGGCTGTCTGTTTGTTCCTTGGAACCTTAAAAGGAAGATAAACCCTGAATGTAGTTCCGACATTTAGTTTGCTCTTTACCTCTATTTTGCCGCCATGATTTTCAACAATTCTGTAA
>JAADIE010000038.1 GCA_013151495.1 Nitrospirota bacterium
TGCACCAACCATTATTACAAGAATGCTTAGATGAGTTATATATACACCCAGCCTCGTCCAGTTGCCTTTCTGACTATATAGCTGATAACCCCCTCCTTCGAGAGGACTATTTTCAGGATTAAAACCAAGCGATTTAAAGGCAGACTCTATAAGCCCTCGCACACTCTCTGGAGACCCCTTTAAAGTAAACTCTTTCTTTATTGGAAAGGAAGGCAGGCTTGTAGTATTTAAAGGCCTGATAGGCTCTTTAACAAGACTCATAATTCTTGGAAGTCTGTCAAGGGAACAGATTATAAGGTTTACAGCAAATAAAACCAGGAATGCTATGAACCACCATGAATGATACATGTCCATGAAACCAAGGGCATAAAGGATTTTGTAAGCTGTTGGTGCTAAAGATTCACCGATAAGTCTTTCAAGTACCTGCAGGTTCCTTTCAGGAGGGGCATTCTGTTCGATAATTGTACCTACAATCGATGATAATGCTATTAAGGCAAAAAGTACAATTGCAAGTTTAACAGATGCAAAAAAATCCCACAACCTGTCAATAAAGCTCTTTTTCTTTGTCTCCATGCTCACTCCTTATCATCATTTTATGTTAATACTTTCAATATCTTTTCCACAACCCTGAACTATGGCGCTTTATTGACCGGCTTTGGCTTGTCGCGCCTTGCATTAACAATACAGAAAAACCCGAAGGGTTCATCGTAGGGATTCATCAGCTGATGAGGGGTTTCAGGGCTTATATACAATACATCCATATAGCCCATCTCAACCGTTCTCTTTCCTAATCTAACACGACCCTTTCCTCTTATGCAGATCACGACATGCTCGTGTTTGTGGGTCTCGAAGCTGCTGTTTCCACCAGGTGAAATCTCAAAATACCTTAAATGAAACCTGGTACTTTCACCATGGCTGCCAATTATAACCTGTCTTATTATCTTCTGCCAGTCATCTCCACCTGGTTTATACGGTTGAACCCTTATGCCGTTCCAGGAAAAACTCTCTTTTTTGAACCTGTAAAGTCTGTTTCTGTTCTTATAAGTTCCTCTTGTATGTTTTAAAGGCAGTTCACAAAATCCCTGCGTTATGTTCTTGCTTTTTTTCTTCATAAACTTTTAGCAAACCATATATTATAAAACTTTGATTATGAATTTTTTGTGAATTTAGTTCATTTCTATTATAACTTTTAATGAATCAGTTGCCCTGGCTACAACTCTATAAGCCTCATCTGTCTTTTCTAAAGGATATCTATGGGTAACAAGCCTATCAGCTCTAACAAGTCCCTTCTCAATCAAATACAGTGCCTCTGTGGTATCGTCAGGACCACAGGAGTAGCTGGTTACAACTTTAATATCACGAAAGTACAGACTATTGGGATCAATAACCAGACGCTCTCCTGGTCTGGCCGGAGTAAATAGCACCACGGTACCACCTGCAGAAACCATATCGAGGGCCTGCTCCATTGCCTTTACACTATTTGGTCCTGCTATTACAATCTCAGGCCCCTTTCCCTGAGTGAGAGTCTCTACAGCCTCCCTTAAATCCGCATCTGCTACATTTATAGTTTCGTCTGCTCCGAGCTCCTTTGCCTTATTGAGTCTAAAAGGCACCATGTCGGCACCGATAACTATGTCAGCTCCATAGTGTCTGGCAACCATTACATGAAGCACACCCATCACACCAAGCCCCAGCACTAAAACCGTATCACCTTTTTTGATGCCTGAGCGCTTGAAAGATTTAACCACACATGCCAGTGGCTCAACCAGTACTGCATCATCAAAGCCAACTGTATCAGGTAATTTAAGGGTATCGTACATTAACACGCTGGCCGATACTCTTATATACTCTGATATTCCACCAGGATAAATTCCCATTTTACGCCAATCAGGACACTGAACATAATCGCCCCTTTTGCAAAACCTACAACTCATGCAAGGTGCATGATGATGTATGAACACTCTGTCGCCAATCTGAAACCCCTCAACACCCTCTCCTACTTCCACTATTTCACCTGCTGGCTCGTGACCTAATACAAGGGGGGCTTTTTTTTCTATATACCATGGCATTACATCGCCTGAGCATATACCACTTGCCCTTACTCGTACTATTGCCTCTTTTTTTGATGGCTCTGGTCTGGGCAGTTCTTCGATTTTTATATTTTTATAGCTATAAAGTCGTGCAACCCTCATCTAACCTCATGGAACAATAGCGTATTTAATCCCCTTCCCAGACTTTAGAAGATTAAAGGCCGTTGATATCTCCTTTAAGCTAAAACTTTCTGTAACCAATAAACCAAGAGGCAATGTTTTATTGATTATTAATTGACAGGCATCCCTGACATCCTTTGGAGTAAAATGAAAGCTTCCCATTAGAGTTATTTCATCATAATGGAGTCTGTCGGTTGAATAGCTAACAGTACTTCCGCCCTTACATCCACCAAACAAAAGTAAAATTCCGCCCCTTCTCAGGAAGTTTATGGCCTGCTGCCACACATCGACCTGCCCTGTACACTCCACAACAAGATCGAACCCCTTGGAATCGGTTACTCTGTATGCAATCTCCTTATACTCTGAAGGCTTTAATATATAGGACGATAAAGATGCAGCGATCTTCAGCCGCTCTTCATTTACATCCATTATGGCCGTTACTATATCTCTTTTTGAAAGATATGCGGCGTGCAGTAATCCAATGGGACCGGCTCCTATAATAAGGGCATTCCTTATGCCTGCCAGATTCGTTTCTCTGTAAGGGTGAACAACGCATGAAAGTGGTTCAAGCAGAGCTGCCTCTGTAAAGTCTATTTCTTCTGGTTTTAGGAAGAGATTCTGCCTCACCACATGAGAAGGTATCAACAGCATTTCAGCATAAGCACCAAGTACCTTATCCTTCATTATATTCTCACACAGGTTATAAAGTCCCCTTCTACAATACCAACATCCAAGGCATGGAGCACTGTGTACACCCATTACATGATCTCCCTCTTTAAACCCAACAACCCCTCTTCCCACTTTAGCAACTACTCCAGAGTATTCGTGTCCAAAGGGGCCTGGCATAGGTATGAGGGAATGGCCTCTCAGAAATGCCTTGAGATCGGTGCCACAGGTAAGGGCAGCCTTAACTTTGATTACTATCTCTCCTTCAGATGGCTCGGGCTCGGGGACCTCTTTTAACTCTATTCTGCCGATCTCAACAAGTTGAGCTTGAAGCATCAAAACTCCATTTTACCACCAAGTATCTGTCCTAATACGGCAGCTGTTACGAGTATTGGAATGTATCTGTAATCAAGACCAGAAATTACCCTTGCCAGAAAAATAAAAGGTATTGGTAGATGGATATACAAAAACCACTTAACCGAGTACTTCCTGGCCTTTGCTCTTAATACGCCAAAGGGAAGATTAATCATTGATGTAAAAGAAAAAAGAGCGAAAACAAGGGTAAACTTTGCAAGCATACTCTATTATAACCAAACAGCAACTCGACTGTGTAGTACAAAATTTTGATTGTATCGGGTGTATATGATAATATTATTACTATGAAAGGGAGAATCCTGCTTATTGAAGACGAGAAAAAGATTGCCGAAATAGTTAAGGCCTATCTCGAAAAGGATGGTTTTGAAGTGGTTCATGCTGAAAATGGGGAAAAGGGGCTTGATGAGGTTAAAAATGGCTTCGACCTTATAATACTCGACCTGATGCTTCCTGATATGGATGGTGAGGAAATCTGTGAGCTTATCAGAAAAGACTCGGATATTCCAATAATAATGCTGACAGCCAAGTCAGATGAAGAAGATAGAGTTAAAGGTTTAAGCATGGGAGCTGATGATTATGTAGTAAAACCCTTCAGTCCAAGGGAGCTTGTAGCAAGGGTCAATGCACTTCTTAGAAGAACAAGGCCGGCCTCCAGATTACTAAGTTTTAATAAAGGTATTCTTGTAATCGATACAGATAAGTTTGAAGTAAACAAAAACGGAACCCCTGTTACTCTTACACCTACTGAGTTCAAACTACTTCAAACACTGGCAGAAAGACCAGGACAGGTGTTTTCAAGGGCCCAGCTTGTTAATATAATTCTCGGGTATAACTTCGAAGGATACGAGCGTACAATTGATGCCCATGTAAAGAACATCAGACACAAAATAGAGGATGACAAGCGACATCCTCAGTTTATAAAAACAGTTTATGGAATAGGCTATAAGTTTACGGGCATACCTGATGAGAACTAAGCTTTTTTTGTCTTTCCTTTTTGTAATACTTATAGCACTTTTAAGCAACCTGGTTTTTGAAAGGCTCATTATCAATGACTTCAATGCTTATGTTAAGGGTAGTGAAGAGGACAGGATATACTGGATCATGGCATCGGTGGAGGGAAGTTACAAAAATGGAACCTGGGACGATTTTTTATTGCAGGAAGCAGTACACTGGGCAGCCATGCTTGGCTTTGAAACTTATGTTACAGACCAGAACAACAGGCAAATTATCTCAACCTCTGATATACTTGCCCACCTGAACCCCGTAATGCTCAAAAGAATGGCATCTCTGTTTGAACTACCCACTGGATATGGTGAGTATACATGGTACCCGTTATATGTAGAGGGCAATGAAATAGGCAAAATCTATTTCAGACCTTTAAAGCGACTTGGCTTTTTGCCACAAAAAGAAGAGATCTTCAGAAAAAGAGGCCGTCAGTTCCTGTTAATTACCTTCGCAATTGCTGGAGGTGGAGCCATATTTCTATCCTTCGTTTTTACTTTCTTTTTGTCCAAGCCTTTACGACTACTAACCGAGGCTGCTGAAGAGGTGGCAGCAGGGAATTTTTCTACCAGGGTAAAGCTCAATCAAGGGCCTTTTTCAAAGCTATTCAAGAGAAGAGACGAGATAGAAAGACTTTCAGAAACCTTTAACTATATGGTCTCAGCATTACAAAGAGAAGATGCCCTCAGAAAACATCTGACATCCAACATAGCCCATGAGCTTCGTACACCACTAACTATTGTAAAGGGCAATCTTGAGGCCCTGGAAGATGGGGTTATTAAGGATCCCAAGGAGGTATTTGCCAGAATCAAGTCTGAAATAGATCGCATTATTGACCTTGTTCAGGGTATTGAAGACATAACCCATGCTGAAGCAAGTTTTTTTAAAAAAGGCAAAAAGGAAGAAATTGAGCTTGAGGAATTTATAAGAAACATAACCGATTCATATCAGAGTGTAATACGAGAAAAGGGGCTATATCTCCATATGGAGGGGCCAATAATGCGTGTAAAAACCTATCCTGATAAATTACATATAATATTAAAAAACCTGATAAACAATGCATACAGGTATACTGACGATGGTGGTATAACAGTGTCGTGGGGCCCTTCGAACAGAGGTTTTTTTATAGAGGTAAAAGATACAGGAAAAGGCATGGATGATAAGGAAATTAAAAAAATATTTGACAGGTTTTACAAAGGTGAAAGTTCCCAGGGCAGAGGGCTTGGACTGTCAATTGTTAAGGAGCTGGTCGAAACAATTGGTGCAGAAATTACAGTACAAAGCAAACCCGGGAAGGGATCACTGTTCAGGGTCGAGTTCCCGGCTTCATAATATTTTCAATTTTCTCTGGTAATTTTAGTCTTATGAAGGGCTTAAAGAGATTCATAATTGTGGGAATTATGCTGACAACAATGACAGCAGCTGGCCTTGCTGCAGATAGACGACCGGTTACACCCTATGGCGATTTCTGCCCGGCTTGTAGTCGATATGGTTTCTGTAAGATCCGTCTTACTGTTGCACAGTCACGAAATGCCTTAAAGCAGTATTATGCTCAGAAGGGATTTACTGTTAAAATCGAGGAGGTTCATGGCAGATTTATCAAGGCAACAGTTTACGACAGGGGCAAAATTATAGATAAAATACTCTTTGATCGTAGAAGTGGCAGGATTAGATCAATTTATTAATAAGATCATGCCCTCTTCCATCTTCTGTGGATCCATAGCCACTCAACTGGATTGTGTCTGATGTAGTCCTCTACATAACTGCTCATCTTTCTTGTGTCCTCGATTACAGATTCCTCGTCAGTCCCTCTAAGTAGCTCAACCTCTTTTTGAACAACTATATGATGGCCATTTTCAGTTCGTCTGATGAAAACCGGCACCACTGCGGCCCCGGTTTTTCTTGCAAGAACAGCCGGAGTTCTCATGGTCCATGCAGGCCTACCAAGAAATGGTATCTTTACCCCCTCTGACGGCAGGACCCCCTGATCCATCAATATTCCGATTGTACCACCCTGACGCAGCTGTCTTATAAGGTGTCTTAATGCACCCTTTTTGTATATAACCCTATTGCCAAATTTGCTTCTTGCTCGTTCTATAAATCGATTAATATAGGGATTATTCTGTGCTCTGGCAACCACTGCCAGTGGTATTCCCATGTATGAGGAGGTAAGAGCAATTACCTCCCAGTTGCCACAATGACCGGTTATAAAAATTACCCCCCTGCCTTTTGATTTTGCCTCGTGAAAGTGGTGTTCTCCCTCTATTGTTACTCTTTTGAGGATCCCTTCACCAAGACCATGAAATATTTTTATTATCTCCACCACCGACTTTCCCAGATTCTTGAATGACTGAAGGGCTATTTCACGCGAGGAAAGGTCAGTATAGAGCTTATCGATCCTTTTGGTTGTTTCGATATTTTCTATAGCTATCTTTCTTCTGGACGACCACAAATAAAAACCGATCACTCCAATAAAAGACCCTACTCGCAGGGATAACCTATAAGGCAAAATAGCTATTGGAAGAGTAAAAAGGTATATAAGCACTGCCTGCAATAAGTGCCATAACCTCAGCATCAGGAGTTGTTATTATCCTCCTCATTGTTTCCCTTTTTCCTGTCCTCTCTTCTTTCCTTCATGGACTCTCTAATCTCAGTCAGTCTTTTCTGAACAAGATAGTTCAGGGTGCCTTCAGGATAGGTACCATCTGGCCTGAGTTGCCCTGCTTCAATATCCATCAGGATTGGAACACCTTCCTCAATCCTGGAGATAGCATATATCTTGAACTCTCCGTTCTTAACTGCCTCTACGACCTCGGAAGAAAGCATAAGATTCTTTACATTTCTTTCAGGAATTATAACCCCATGCTCACCATTAAGACCTCTCATTTTGCATAGTTTGAAAAACCCTTCAATCTTTTCATTTACGCCACCAATTGGTTGTACATTACCATCCTGGTCCATTGAACCAGTAATTGCTATACTCTGCTTTATCGGAACAGAGGCTATTGCACTTAATAATGCATATAGTTCAGCACAGGTTGCACTATCGCCCTCGATCATTCCGTAAAGCTGTTCAAAGGTTATGGAAGCCGAAAGGGTTATAGGTTTTTTCTGAGCATACATCCTGCCCAGGTAATTACTGAGGATCAGTATTGCCTTTTCGTGGATCTTTCCGGAAAGTTTTGTTTCTCTTTCTATGTTGACCACCCCTGACTTCCCTGAATAGACAATGGCCGTGATCCTCGATGGCTTGCCAAAGCTGTAATCACCCATATCCATGACGGCAAGGCCATTTATCTGGCCCACCTTTTTACCCTCGGTCTCAACAATTAATGTATCTTCGAGCATAAGCTCTCTAATCTTTTCCTCAATCTTGTTGTGCCTGAAGAATTTTTCATTAAGTGCCTTCTCAACATGCTTTGCACTTACCAGATCGGCACCATCCTTGGTTGCCCAGTAATGGGATTCTCGGATCAGGTCTGAGATTTCGCTGAATTTTGACGAGAGTTTTCCCTGATGCTCCGCCAATCTGGAACCGTACTCCACAATTTTTGCCACACCCGTTGCATCGAAGGGAAGAAGTCCCTCTTCTTTAGATTTAGTGGCCACAAAACTGGCATATTTTATAAGATTCTCATCTGTTCGCTCCATAGTGGTATCAAAATCGGCCTTTACTTTGAAGAGTTCCTTATATTCCTCGTCCAGATTATAAAGCAAATAGTAAATATAGGGATTACCTATAAGTATTACCTTTACATCCAGCGGAATTGGTTCGGGTTTCAACATAGAGGTGGTGACAAGACGATACTGCTCCCAGATATCCTCAATCTTAACCTCACGGTTTCTAATAGCCCTTTTAAGTGCATCATAGGAGAAAAGGTTTCTCAGAAGGTCGAGGGCATTAATAACGAGATAGCCACCATTTGCCTTATGAAGCGCCCCAGCCTTTATCATTGAAAAATCCGTTACTGCAACTCCGTACTGAAATTTATGTTCTATCCTTCCAAAGAGATTATAATAGGTTGGGTTCGACTCGAATACACAGGGGGCTCCCTTTAAACCAGCATTATTAACTATAACATTCACCTCGTATTTGGTTGTCCTTTGTTCCTGTCTGGGAGCCTTCATAAAAGGAAAAGGCGGTGTTGCGCCTTCTTCACTCTGAGCCTTGAACTCATCGAGGTTGTCAAGAATGTCCTCTTTAACATCATCGAGGTAATCAATCAGTTTTTTATTTTCAGGATACTTTGCCTTTATCTCATCTATAAGGCTTCCCAGTACTGAAAGGGCTGCCTCTCTTTCAAGCTTCTTAAGTAATTCGTTTACAAGTTTTTCTCCCGCCTTCAGGGTTCGAACGACATCATCCAGCTTTTCCTGTAACTGCTTACCAATCTCCTCAATCTTTTTCTTTGTCTTTTCATCAAGCGACTGAAACTCTTCTTCCGACAGAGGTTCTCCAGTCTTTTTTACAGGCACAATAAAAAAACCACCGACCGTTCTTTTTATAGTAAATCCCTTTGATTCGGCCTCCTCCTCAACTGCATTGAACAGATCTTTCTGTCTCTTTTGAAATTCTTCAAGGATTCGGTTCTTCTGCTTTTCATATTCCTTTGATTCAAAAACCCTGGGAATCTCCTTTTTCAATGACTCTATAAGTTCCTGCATGTCCTTCTTGAATTGCATGCCCTTTCCGGGCTCCAGGGAGATAGCAATCGGAGAGTCAGGGTCCTTGAAGTTATAAACATAACACCAGTCAGGCGGTACCTTCTCCTTTTCTGCTTTTCTTGAAATAAGGGTCTTTATTGTTGAGGTCTTACCCGTACCACTTTCACCAAGCACAAAAATGTTAAAACCCTTACTTTGAAGATTCAGCCCAAAATCAATGGCACTGAGAGCCCTTTCCTGGCCAATGGTGCCCTCAAAAGGTGGCAACTCATCTGTTGATTTAAAATTAAAGGTTGAAGGATCACAGCATTTATACAGATCGTTTTCGTCAAGAATTCTAGACATAGACCCTCCTTAAACATGATAGTCAGAATAAGTATAACAAAAGATCTCTATAAAAAAAAGTTTCAGGCCCTTGGATGATACCGTTCATATACTCTTTTTAAACGATCAGTTGTAACCCTGGTATAAATCTGTGTTGTTGAGATGTCTGAGTGCCCTAACATTTTCTGGACAGACCGGAGATCAGCTCCGCCTTCCAGAAGATGAGTTGCAAAGGAGTGTCGGATGACATGAGGTGAAAGATCTATGCCAGCTTTTTTTGCATAGGTTTTTAGGAATTGCCATATCCTCTGACGAGTCAATTTTGATCCTCGTCTTGAGACAAAAACAAAGGGGTTGTCTCTGTGTTTTATTAACTGTGGTCTGATATTTCTAATGTAATATTTAATTTTTTCAATAGTCCTTTCACTAACTGGCACGATTCGTTCTTTCCCGCCTTTG
>JAADIE010000015.1 GCA_013151495.1 Nitrospirota bacterium
GGATTTTATATCTTTCAGTATATGGCTGAAGGCATCCTTCAGTGCCTGTATGATCATAAAGTGGCTGAAAAGGTTACCTATATCATTGTCGAAAGAAATCCTCATCAACAAAAAAGGCAGATGGAACTACTTAATAATTATCCTCAAATAAAGTGGGCAAGAGGACTTTCAGATATCAGGACCTTTTCAGGGGTGGTAGTAAGTAATGAGCTTGTAGATGCATTCCCGGTTCATCTCGTTCAGTTTCATAAAGGAGAGTTTTATGAGGTCTTTGTTGATCTTTCTGAAAAGGGAGAATTTATTGAGGTTTTAAAGCCCTTAAGTGATGAACTAAAGGAATATACTGAAAGATATAAAATCCCAAGGATTGAAGGATACCGAACCGAGATAAATCTTCAGATCAGGGGCTTCCTGTCTGAGGTATCAAAGTATCTTCAGGAGGGTTTTTTATTAACCATTGACTATGGTTATCCTTACTGGGCTTACTATGCTGAAGAGCGTACCCAGGGTACCCTGCTTTGCTATCACAGGCACAGAAGCAATGATAATCCCTATATAAACATAGGGCAGCAGGATATAACAGCCCATGTTAACTTTACCTTCATGGATGACGCCGGCCGCAAGTATGGCTTTAAAACAATAGGATTTACCCCTCAGGGCACATTCCTTACCTCCCTTGGCATAGATCAGATTATGACAGAGCTATTACAAAAAGACCCCGCCTTTATCAATGAAATTCAAAAGATTAAAGGGCTCCTCTGGGGTATGGGTGAAAGCCATCAGGTGCTACTACAGTATAAAGGCCCTCTGAAAGAGGTGCCACTACCCAGAGGATTTCAGCTCCGTAACAGGGCTTACAACCTTCAAAGGAGCATGGATGGCTAAGAAGCATAAATTTAATGCTATCAGATATAATTATAAAACTCACCCAGGGAGGACACCGTATGTTTATTGAAGAAATAACAATGGAGGAGTTTAAAAAGGCCCTCAGGAAGACAAAGACCATACTCATACCCTTTGGTACTGTGGAGGAACACGGCAGACATCTACCCCTGAGCACAGATACCATGGTTGCAGTAGAGGCACTTAAGAGGGTGGCAGAAAAAAAGAGGGTCTTTATAGCGCCACCCATTCACTATGGTGTATGCACTTCTACCCGCCAGCACCCGGGAACCATAACCATAAAACCCTCTACCCTCAGGGCACTAACAAGGGACATCGTACTCGACTGTTACCACAAGGGGTTGAGGAATTTCGTACTGATAACAGGCCACGGTGGAGGGCTTCATATAAATGCAATGAAAGAGGTTGCAGAGGAACTGGTTGAGGAAATTAAAGATATCAAAATGGCGGTTGTCTGCCCTTACACAATACTTTATAAAGAGCTTTCAGAGATTGCAGAAACAGAAAACGACTCCCATGCTGGCGAGCTTGAGACCTCTTTGATACTTGCCATAAGGCCAGAGCTTGTAAAAGGCTCCTCAAAGGAGGAATACCCAACCTTTCCAAAACCCCTGATAGTCAGGGATAAACTAAAATACTGGCCAGGTGGTGTCTGGGGCAATCCCCAAAAGGCCACCAGAGAAAAGGGAGAAAGGGTACTGAATATTATCGTAAAAAAACTCATAGAAATCATTAAAGAGGTGGAAAAATGAACAGATTCAGGATTTCCTCAGATGATACGGTTCTTTTAATCATTGACATCCAGGACCGTCTGGCAGCAGTAATGGATGAAAGAGAAACGGTGGTAAGAAACACCACCCATCTCATCGAGCTCTCAAAACTCTTTGATATCCCTCTGGTACTGACAGAGCAATACCCTAAAGGGCTAGGTCCAACTGTTTCGGAAATCAGGGATGCCCTGAAGGAGTACCAGCCTATTGAAAAACTCACCTTTAGCTGCTGTGGTACAGAGGGTTTTCTTGATGCCATCAAAAAGACAAACCGTAAAAAGGTGCTGGTTACCGGAATGGAGACCCACATCTGTGTGCTTCAGACCTGTCTTGACCTGCTTGATGAGGGCCTTGAGGTCTATCTGATAGCAGACGCCCTTACATCAAGAAGACCCTACGACAAATCCATAGCCCTTGATATGTTAAGAGAGGCAGGTTGTATTGTCACCACAACAGAGGCAGTGCTATTTCAGGTGCTTAAAAAGGCCGGTACCGAGGAGTTCAAGATTATCTCAAGGAGGATTAAGTGACCTCCACCACCCTGATTCTTGTAAGGCATGGTAAAACTGTAGGCTCTGAAGAGATGCGTTACAAGGGTCATATTGATGTGCCCCTTTCTGAGGAGGGCGAAAAGGAAGTTAAGCAGGTTTCAGAGGTTATAAAGGCGCACTTTAATCCAATCGGTGCGGTTTACTGCTCTGATCTTTCAAGGGCAAAACGGACAGCCGAGATAATAGCCAGGCCCCTGGGGCTTGAACCCATAACGATGGAGGTCTTCAGAGAGCGAAGCTTTGGTAAGTGGGAAGGAATGAGCTTTGAGGAGATCTCAAAGGCCTATCCAGAGGAGTTCAACCGCTGGAAGGAAGACCCTTACAGGTTCAGCCCTCCTGAGGGGGAAAGCACCGAGGATGTAAAAAATCGTGTTGTGCCAGCCATGCAGGAGATACTAAAAAGACACAAAGGCGAAAAGGTGATGGTTGTCTCCCACGGTGGGGTGACGCGTGTGCTACTTTGTCACTACATGGGTTTACCTCTGAATAATATATTCAAGATCGAGCAGGACTTTGCCTGCCTTAATGTGCTTGAGTTTTTTGATGATGGATTTTGTTTGGTAAGGCTTATAAATGGAAGGGTCTGGTAGAAGTGATAATAAAAATATGTCAGGGCTGCTAAATTAAACTGTATGGTGTTTATAAATTGGATAGGGGATATTAATTTTTCGTCTCCCAAGGCACCCCATAAAGTCTTGAGGACTTTATGGGGATCCCGCTATCGGCAGACCTCCCTGTCTGCCTCCGAGGAAATTTTGTGTGCTTGCCATCACGGCAAGCACTTTGCAAAATTAAACCCGCTCAAAATTAATATCCCCTATCTGTTTCAGGTAAATCAAAAATTTTTATTATTTATTTTACCTTGGTAGGGCAATAATAGATATAAGTGGTGGATATAACCTTTGAACGGCTTCAGCACACTGAAGCAGCCGTGATGGCTGCTTCAGTGTGCGTCTTCGGAGCTGGCCAGGACGGCCAGCTAATACGGGGTCCCCGAAAAGTAGAAAACTTTTCGGGGTGAAGTTGAGTGAAAAGGTTATATCCACCACCTTTCTACATAACTTCACTAAAATAGGAGGCGTGTATGATAGAAAGAAGCTCGATAGAGGCATATCTGAAGGATCGTTTTGGCAATGTAGAGCTTGTGGAGTTTGAAAGGCTTGGCTCTGGAGTACACGGCACAGGTTTTTCACTTATTGTTGATACAGCTGAAGGTAGAAAGGAGTATGTTATTAAAGATCTTGCCCCTCAGGGGCTTGGCCATGATTACCCCTCAGACCGGGCAGCGGTTTTTCTTCTTGCTTACGATGAATATGCTAAGCTCCCAAACCATGTCAAGCCTGTAGATGTGATCACTGTACTGGCTGACGGCTCTGTCAAGTCAATTGCAGGAGGCCGTGAGTATTTCCTGATAATGGAGAAGGTAGAGGGAAGGAACTATTTTAATGACCTTGAGGAGATGAAGGAAAAGGATGCCCTGACAGAGGCCGACAGGGAAAAGATCAGAGCAATGGTTAGCTACCTTGCAGACATACATTCAAAAAAACACACCTCGAAAGACCTCTACTGGCGAAAGGTGCGCGACACCATTGGACACGGAGAGTGCCTGATGGGGGTTTTCGACTCATACCCTGATGGTACCTTAAGTTATGAGGAGATGGCAGAGATTGAAAAACTCTGCATAGACTGGAGGGCAAGGCTTAAGAACTTTCATCACAGGCTGTGTCAGATACATGGTGATTTTCATCCAGGAAACATCTGGTTTAAAGACACCGAGTTTGTGCTTCTCGACCGTAGCCGTGGCCCCTGGGGCGATGCAGCTGACGATGTCACAGCACTGACCATTAACTATATCTTTTACTCAATAATGTATAGAGACCGTCTCGAGGGTGCTTATGAAGAGGCCCTCAGGTTCTTTTATGATGAATACATAAAGGCAACAGGAGATGATGAGCTAATGAAGGTGGTGCCACTGTTTTATGCCTTCAGGGGTGCTGTGGTGGCCCATCCGGTGTTTTATCCGCAGCTAAGGCCTGAGCAGCGACAGGCAGTGTTTAACCTCGTAAAGGGTATGCTTCAGGAAGAAACCTTTTCAGCTGATAAAATAAACCAGATGTTACAGTAAGCATATCAAGATTTCTTCTCTATCAGTCGTCCTGATACATACTTGTGTATGATGCTTGAAATAAGAGTCTGGTAAGGGATACCCTCTTCTAATGCCTTTTTCTGTATCCCTATAAGATCTCTTTCTGAAATCCTGATATTAATACGCCTGTCTTTCTTGAATGTTGCTTTAGCATACTCCTGATAGTTTTTTATCTTCCTCTTTACACCTTTTACGCTTTTCCACTCACCCTTTTCTACTGATTCAAGCAGTTGTTTTTCTTCTTTACTTAGTTTCATGGTCTGCTCCTAAATATCTTTTAGTCATTTTACGGCTCGGTATTACTGTTTTTAAAAAAACCGTTTCCTCATCCTCTACATAAGGAACGAGATAGACATAATCATTTACTTTTACTATGAAGATGTTTTGACCCGGATACTTTGACCTGTTTGGATGTTCGATAATATCAAGTAGATCTCCCTGCATAATATGCAAAACTATTTCCTCAAATGAGATATTTCTTTCTTTTTTCAGCTTTTCGTTTTTTGTATTGCTCCAATCAAAATATTTCATAATAAATTTTAGTACAATGTGTGCCTTATGTCAACAAAAAGCTAAAAGTTCTTTTTATACCAAGGAATGAAGGACTGTTTATTTAAAGAATCTTACCCTGTCGGGCGAAGAACTCACTAAGGGCAAGTCTTACTACTGCACCACGAGACCAGCGTTGCCCTGTCTCCTTTGAGTATTTCTCTGCATACTCATCCAGGGCCTCAAGCACCTCTTCCTCAAGATAAACGGTGGTCTTTATCAGCTTTTCATGTTCCTCTTCTTTATGCATCCTGTCCCTCCGAAATTACCTTTTTTACATAGGGCAAAAGCCCTCCTGCAAGGATTAGCTTCCTTTCTCTTTCACTAAGGTCTGTGGTTAGTTCAATCTGATGGTCCTTGCCCTGTACTCTGGCAATAAAGTCTTTGCTATGCTGAACTGCCTCCTTTAACCCATCAAGCACAATCCTGTCTCCCTGTTCCAACAGGTCATAATCAGAGGGGTTCTTGAACACAAGTGGCAGTATCCCAAAGTTTATCAGGTTTGCACGGTGAATCCTTGCAAAACTCTTTGCAAACACCGCCTGAATCCCAAGGTACATGGGAGCCATGGCAGCATGCTCACGACTTGAGCCCTGGCCATAGTTTTCACCACCAACGATAATACCACCACCTTCTGCTTTTGTCTTGAGTGCCCTTTCAGAAAAGGTGGGGTCTATCTGGCTGTAAACATATTTGGATATCTCCGGTATGTTAGATCGTAAAGGAAGCACCTGGGCACCTGCAGGCATAATGTCGTCGGTGGTGATGTTGTCACCAACCTTCAGCAGTACCTCTGCAGACACTGTATCCGAAAGAGGTTCCTTAAGTGGAACTTCTTTGATATTAGGACCCTTTATGATCTCAACAGAACCTGCATCCTCCGCAGGGGGAACAATCATATTGTCGTTTATCAGAAACTCCTCTGGCTCTTTAACCACCTCTATCTCAATGCCAGCTTCCCGCGGGTCTATAATCTCACCTTTTACAGCCATCACAGCGCATGAGACCGGACTTGCAAGATAGACAAAGGCATCCTTGTTTCCGCAGCGGCCACGGAAGTTTCTGTTGTAAGAGCGTATGGAGATATGCCCCGTGCCTGGTGAGCCACCCATTCCAATGCAGGGGCCACAGCCAGCCTCAAGCATCCTTGCCCCGGCACCAATCATATCAGCCAGCGAGCCATCCCGAGCAAGCATCTCATAGACCTGTTTTGAACCAGGGTTTATATGAAGGCTTACATGCTCTGCCACCTTGCGTCCTCTGAGTACCGATGCCACGGTCTTCATTACAGGATAGGACGAGTTGGTACAGCTTCCTATGCAGACCTGATTAACCCTTTTACCTGCAATCTCGCGGATGGGTACCACATTGTCCGGGCTATGTGGCTGGGCAATAAGGGGTTCAAGCCCCGAAAGGTCTATCTCAACAACCATATCATACTCTGCATCCTCATCTGCCTTTATTTCACGCCAGTGCTCTTCACGGCCCTGGGCCCTGAGAAAGGCCCTTGTTACTTCATCTGATGGAAAGACCGAAGTGGTTGCACCAAGCTCGGCTCCCATGTTTGTAATGGTAGCCCTTTCGGTCACTGTAAGGTCTTCCACGCCTGGGCCACCGTATTCGAATATCCTTCCCACGCCGCCTTTAACTGTAAGGCGTCTCAGTAGCTCAAGAATCACATCCATGGCAGTTACATATGGACGGTTAAGTTTGCCAGTCAGCCTGACAAGCACCACCTCGGGCATCTTTATCTCATAGGGCATGCCTGCCATCACAGTGGCTGCATCGAGGCCACCTACACCCATTGCAATCATACCAATTCCACCATTGGTTGGTGTGTGGCTGTCAGTGCCAAGACCAATCCAGCCCGGTCGGGCAAAGCGCTCAAGGTTTATCTGATGGCATATGCCATTTCCGGGACGGGAAAAGTAGGCACCAAACCTTTTTGCAGCAGTCTGCAGGAATACATGGTCGTCAGGATTGCGGAAGTTAGACTGAATCATGTTGTGGTCAACATAGCTTACAGCCAGAGGGACCTTTACCCGTTCTATTCCTATGGCCTCAAACTGAAGCCAGGCCATTGTGCCTGTGGCATCCTGGGTGTAGACCTCATCTACCCTCAGGGAGATGGGAGAGCCCTTTTCAAGCCTTCCCTCTACAAGATGCTCCTCAAATATCTTCTGAACAATGTTCTTTCCCACTTTCAGCCTCCTTATGAACTGAAATCAGACTAAATATTTTAACACACCATAGCTTTCTTCTGGGAAATAGCAACAAAGAGGTATGATACTTTATAATCATTTGATGGAAGAAATACTAAAAAGCCTGAATTCTGATCAGAAAGAGGCAGTACTGTGTACTTATGGCCCGGTGCTTGTGCTTGCAGGCCCCGGCACTGGAAAGACCCACACCATAGCAGCCCGTGTGGCTTATCTGATCAGGGAGAAGGCAATACCTCCAGAGGACATAGCTGTAATTACCTTTACCAATCGTGCAGCTGCTGAGCTTAGAGAAAGAATCTCAAACTATATTGATGGCAGTATCGAAAATCTCTTTATAGGCACCTTTCATCGTCTTGGGCTGAAGGTTTTAGAGGAACTTTCCTATAATAAACCAGAGCTTCTGACAAGGGCTGAACAGATTGATATAATCAAGAAAATAAGCGGCAGTGGTACAGGCGCTCAAAAAGTCCTTGACAGGATATCTTACATAAAAAACACCCTCGCCGAACCAGAAGATGACATAAAAGAGATTTACAATAAATACCAGACCTACCTTTCAGAAAATAACCTGCTTGATCTTGACGATCTCATACTTGCTCCACTGAAGATATTAAAAAACAACGACTTAAACTATAAAAAACATATAATCATAGATGAATACCAGGACATAAACCCATCAAGCCATGCCTTTGTAAATGCCCTGCTTGGCAAAAGCCATAATCTCTTCGCTGTTGGTGACCCTGATCAATCTATATACTCTTTCAGGGGCTCAAGCATAGATATAATTCTTAGTTTTACAGATTTATATCCAGGGGCACGAATCATAAACCTGAGACAGAGTTACCGCTCAACAAAGCTTATTCTTGAAGTAGCCGAACATATAATTAGCAAAAACATAAAACGGCTGAAAAAGGAAACCCTGTCTGTCTCAGCAGAAGGAAAGAAGGTACGCATCCTTTCCTTACCTGATGAGTATGCTGAGGCACGTTTTATAGCTGAAGAAATAAGCAGGGCAGTAGGTGCCACTGCCCATTATGGACTTTATAGTAGCCCCGAAGGAGAGAGGGCTCTCTCAGACTTTGCAGTACTTGTACGGATTAACTCACTGATACCCCTGATTGAAAAGACCCTGAAAGAACAGGGTATTCCTGCCCGTTCTATCACTACCCAATCGCTTTCCTCAATTCCATCGATAAGGATCGTTCTCGATTATTTTGGATTTTTAAGAAATCCCCATAACGATAACTCTATAAAAAAGATAATCAATACACCAAAAAGAGGAATAGGAGAGAAGGCCTGGAATGAAATCAAAGAAACAGCCAAAAAAAACAACATCTCAATCTATGAAGCCCTTCGGAGATTTAATAAAAAAGAGATAATAGGATTTGTTAAGTCTACAGAAACTGCACTGGCCCTATTTGAGCAGGAAAAGACAGGCCTTTCTGATTATATTAATGAAATAATTACCATATTCAATCTTAAGCAGATAATAAAACCCGAAGAGCTTGAACCATTATTTACGATTGCCTATGGTTTAAAAAATCTACCACTCAGAAGGGCAATACATAAGCTTGAAGAGGAGCTCCTCATGGGCAATATCGCTGATTTCTATAATGAAAAGGCCGAGCAGGTTACTATTATGAGCATGCATGCTGCCAAGGGACTAGAGTTTTCGGTGGTATTTGTTGCAGCTGCGGAGCAGGGTATCGTGCCTTATACTAAAAAGGACGACTTTGATATAGAGGAAGAACGGAGACTCTTTTATGTGGCCTGCACAAGGGCAAAGGAGGAGTTGATCATAACCAGCGCCCGCAGAAGAACCCTTTATGGTCTTTGCGAGGTAAGCCCTCCATCTGAGTTTCTTAACAGCCTGCCAGATAATGCAATTGAAAGAATAAGTATATCAACCTCCCAACCACGATCAGCCCCAAAACAGAAGAGCCTGTTTTGATGACACTTTAAAGACACAACTGACAAATATTGTCAATTTTTTTATATCTCTTAAAGCTCTGTCCGTGAACTTATATCTGTGAATGTAAAGGTTTTACTGGCTTCTCACTTAATTTCTAATCGCATAACACCTGGCATATTCTTTGCTTGAGTTATAAATAGAAACAACAAAAAAATGCTAATAAACAGTTTTCATTAAATGAAAGCAAAACATTATGAGAGGAGGTGAAAGATAACCGGAAAACAGCTGGCTTAGAATTGAATAGTTTTAGAATTTCAGAACCTTGTTCTGAAAAAAATTAATCTAAAAGGAGGTAAAAAGAGAGATGTTTAAAACCATTGCAAAAATGAAGAAAGGAAACCAAGAGGGTTTTACACTGATTGAGCTCCTGATTGTCGTGGCAATCATCGGTATCCTGATGGCCATAGCAATTCCGGCTTATATCGGTTATCAGAGAAAGGCAAAATGTAATTCAGCCAAGGCAAACTTTGATGAAGCAGTACGTTACATAAG
>JAADIE010000067.1 GCA_013151495.1 Nitrospirota bacterium
AGTTTATCAGCGGTAATCGGCAAAAATATACAGGATTTAAAAATAGACAACACAATTTTTTCATGCTGTAAAAAATATATCCAGGAGGGCTCAACCTTTACGAGAGAAATAACTTTAAAGGATATAGTCTGTTTAATAAGTTCTTTTGAGACCATAACACCAGATGGTGAAGATGTACGCATTTACATAATCAAAGATGTTACTGAACTCAGAAGGTTAAAGGAGCAACTCTACCATGCTGATAAACTGGCATCAATCGGACAGCTTGTCTCTGGAGTAGCACATGAGTTAAACAACCCGCTTACCGGGATTCTCGGATATACTGAATTACTAAAAATGAAGGTAAAAGATGACTCCATTACAAAAGAACTCGATAAAATATATAAAGCAGCTGAACGTTGCAAGAAAATTGTCGAAAACCTTCTCACATTTTCAAGACAAAAACCACCAGAACGTACATATGTAGATATTAACGATCTAATCGATAGTGCAATCGAGCTTAGAATATACTGGTTTAGATCAAACAATATAGAAGTCATTAGAGATTTTGCTGAATTACCAGCCGTATATGTAGACCCTCAACAACTACAACAGGTCTTTATGAATCTTATAGTAAATGCAGAGTATGCTGTCATGGAATCAAACAAGGCCCAGAAAATGATAAAGATTAAAACCTATAAAAGGGAAGATCAGGACAAAATCCGTATAGAGGTTCAGGACAATGGTATTGGTATTCCAGAGGATCAGATTGGCAGGATCTTTGATCCTTTCTTCACCACAAAACCAGTTGATAAAGGCTCGGGCCTGGGCCTTTCCATATCTCATGGCATAATTAAAGAGCACAATGGAGAGATCTGGGTTGAAAGCACGCCAGGTGAAGGCACTACATTTTACATAGAGCTTCCTATAAAATAAACATATGAGGACCGGCACCGCAACAATCCCTCTTCATCATGGCAGGGCCCCAAGGTGGCTTTTTAATCGGATGAGCCTTCTTGCACGTTCAATAATTACTGCCATGGTTGTGGAGTTTGGAACTGCTGAAACACTGAAGAGGCTTTCGGATCCATTCTGGTTTCAGTGTCTGGGTTGCACCCTTGGCTTCGATTGGCATTCAAGCGGTATTACAACAACCGTTACAGGTGCAATAAAAGAAGGTCTTAAGGAGATAGACAGGGAGCTTGGTCTGTTTGTGGCAGGTGGTAAAGGTAAGGCATCAAGAAAGACCCTGGAAGAAATAGTAAGAATTGGTGAGCAAGAAGGTATAGAAGCCGACAGCCTTATATACGCAAGCCGGATGTCTGCAAAGGTTGACAACTCAGCTGTACAGGATGGCTTCCAGCTTTATCATCATACCATCTTTTTCGACAGGGCAGGTCACTGGAGTGTTGTACAGCAGGGAATGAACACCAGCAAACGACTTGCCAGACGTTATCACTGGCACAGCCAGGCACTAAAGAGCTTTGTGGAAGAGCCCCACACGGCAGTCTGTTCCGACCTCAAAACTACCGGGCTAAACCTTGTTCACAGGGAAAGCTCGGATACACGCAGCCTTCTTCCTGAGCTTATGAAAAGAGCACCAGAGAAAAACCTCAAAGACCTTAAAAGTATCCTTAAAACAGAAACCCTTTTCATGCCACGAAGGCACCTTATAATTCCTTCAGACATCAAGCCTGAAAGAATCTACCGCATACTGCTGAAAACCTACGAGACCGACTTTAATGGCTTCGAGGGCCTGTTAGGACTTCAGGGCATAGGGGCAAAGACCATCAGGGCACTTAGTCTCATTGCAGAGCTTATTTATGGGGTTAAACCAAGCTACGAAGACCCCGCCCGGTACAGCTATACGGTAGGCGGCAAAGACGGCACCCCCTACCCTGTGGACCGCAGGACCTACGACAGTGTAATAGAGATAATGCGAAAGGCCGTTGAAAAGAGCCCTCTTCAAAGGAGTGATAAACTAAAGGCCCTGAAACGTCTCTACACCCACTCTCAAGGGCTGTTCAGAACCTAACCTCTCAAAAAAAATGAAAGATACTACAATAAAGTCAGGAGGTATAGGGTTTGAGCGGTTTCAGGCAATCTAAAATCTTCACCAGGAGGGTGAAGTAGATTGCCTGCCTCGGAAGCGGACAGGGATGTCCGCTGAGAATGAGCGAAAAGCCTATACCCTCCTGCCCTAATAACTGACTAATTGGCCTAATTGCATTTTAGGATTATAAGATAATTGTTGCAATTCTACTGGCTTGTCTGCTAATTTTAATAGTTATGGATGAAATCCTGGATATAGTAAATGAAAAAGGTGAGATAATAGGAAAAGCACCCCGCTCTGAGATACATGGCAACAACAAACTACTGCATCGTGTGGTACATGTGCTTGTGCTTAACCGAAAGGGAGATATACTTCTTCAGAAGCGCTCTATGAACAAGGATGTAGCACCGGGCAGATGGGATACCTCTGTAGGGGGCCATGTAAATGAAGGAGAAAGCATTCAGGAGGCCCTTGAAAGGGAGACTATGGAAGAGCTTGGCATCAAGCCCGAAGAAGTACGCTTTTTGTATACCTATATACATACAAATCCTTATGAATCAGAGCTTGTTTACACCCATGAGTGCTTACATGAGGGACCCTTTAAATACGATAAAGAGGAGATAGAAGAGCTTCGTTTCTGGTCTATTGAAGAGATAAAGCAGAGCCTTGGTAAAGGCATACTTAGCGATAATTTTGAGGATGAGTTCAGGCGTTTCATGGAGTTTAAAAATAAAAGAAACACTGGAGGTTAAATGATGATAGCAGAAAGGGCTACCCGTATCAAGCCATCTCCTACTCTGCAGATGGACACCAGGGCAAAGGAGATGAAGGCGCAGGGCATCGATGTCCTTAGTTTCAGTGTTGGCGAGCCAGACTTTGATACCCCAGAGCATATAAAAGAGGCTGCCATCAGGGCCCTGAGAGAGGGCAAAACAAAATACACTCCTGTTGGTGGTATACCAGAACTAAAAGAGGCCATAATAGAAAAATTTAAAAGAGACAATGGCCTTGATTATAAACCCGAGGAGATAATAGTCTCCTGTGGGGCAAAGCATAGCCTCTACAATATTGCTCAGGCTATCCTGAGCCCTGGCGACGAGGTAATTATTCCATCGCCCTACTGGGTATCATATCCGGCACAGGTGTTGCTTAATGATGGCATACCTGTAGTTGTGGAAACCTCAGAGGATGAAGGCTTTACCTTAAGTGCAGAGGCCCTGAAGGAAAAAATAACACCAAAGACAAAGGCCATCATGCTCAATTATCCATCCAATCCTACCGGGCTTACTTATTCGGTTGATGCCCTTTCAAAGATAGCCGAAATAGCCATTGAAAACAATATCTACATCATCTCAGACGAGGTATATGAAAAACTGCTTTACGATGGTCTTAAACATACAAGCATTGCCTCTCTTTCAGAGGAGGTTAAATCAAAGACCCTTGTGGTTAATGGAATTTCAAAGGCCTATTCAATGACAGGCTGGAGAATAGGTTACACAGCAGGGCCGGCCGAGATTATCAAGGCAATGACAAAGATACAGAGCCAGTCCACCTCAAATCCCACATCAATTGCCCAGTGGGCTTCTGTGGAGGCCCTCAAAGGGCCACAGGACTTTCTCGACGACATGGTAGCAGAGTTTGATCAGAGAAGAAAGCTCCTTGTGGATGAACTTAATAAAATAGATGGCATTAGCTGCAGAATGCCCCAGGGTGCCTTTTATGCCTTTCCTAACATCACCGGTGTGCTTGGCAAAAAGACACCTGAAGGCGAAGTTATCTCTGATTCATCAGCCCTTGCCATGTATCTACTTGAAAAGGCCCATGTTGCACTGGTGCCTGGTAGCGCCTTTGGAGCCGAGGGCTATATCAGGATCTCCTATGCTACATCCAGGGAAAACATTTTAGAAGGAGTAAAAAGGATCAGGGAGGCCCTTGACAGACTCAGTTAGTAAAGGCTTCCGCTCTGGATATGTCTCTATAATAGGTAGACCAAATGTCGGAAAGTCTACCCTGTTAAATAGCATCCTTGGCGACAAGATTGCCATAGTCACCAAGCGTCCTCAAACCACCCGTAACCGTATCATTGGTGTAAAAACCACCGAAGAGGCACAGATAGTATTCATAGATACCCCTGGTATACACCGCCCTCGTGAGCGCCTTGGTGAGTATATGGTTAAAGAGGCAAAGGCTGCCATTAAAGAGGTGGATATAGTGCTGTTCATGGTAGAGCCTCATCCTCCAGGCACAGGAGAAAAAAAGGTGATCGAGCTTCTTCGTGAGCTACTACCAAAAGAGGAAACAAAGGTGTTTTTACTGATAAACAAGATTGACCTGATAAAGAAGGCTGAACTTCTTTTAATAATCGATGAGTACAAGGACCTCTACGAGTTTCAGGAGATAATCCCTATATCGGCCCTTAAAGGCGATGGCATAGACATAGTACTCAGAAAGATAATCGAGTATCTACCCGAGGGCCCCAAATACTATCCAGACGACATAATAACCGACCAGCTCGAGCGTTTCATGGTCTCCGAGATGATACGGGAAAAGATCATGGCCCTCACAGAAGATGAAATTCCTTACTCTGTTGCTGTTGAGATTATAAACTGGGAAGAAAAATCGGATATAATAGTAATAGGAGCCAATATTTATGTTGAAAAAGAAAGTCAAAAAGGTATTATAATAGGTAAGAAGGGAAATAGATTGAAGAAAATTGGCATACTGGCCCGCGAAGATATAGAAAGACTGCTTAATACCAAGGTCTATCTTGAGCTCTGGGTTAAGGTAAAAGAAGACTGGCGAGACCGACCGGGCATCTTAAGAGAACTGGGGTATAGATAAGATGCTTATCCAGATGAAGGTTGAAGGCCTGCTTTTTGACCCCAGAAGTGGAATGTATATTCTGCTGCTGAAGGAGATAGAGGGTTCAAGAACTCTACCAATCTGGATAGGCAAACCCGAGGCAGATTCCATCGCCCTTGCCCTTGGCAGGGTGGTAACACCACGGCCTCTAACACATGATCTTATAAAAAACATATTAAATTCCCTGGATGTAGAGGTATCACGAATAGTGGTAACAGATATAATCGACAACACCTACTATGCAATTATATACCTGATAGACGATCAGATGGAGGTTCCTATCGATTCAAGACCAAGCGATGCCGTTGCCCTTGCACTCAGGGTAAATGCACCAATCTTTGTTGAAGACAGTATAATTGAAAAACGCAATACCGATGAGCTTGAAGAGTGGCTTAAAAACCTCAAGCCAGAGGACTTTGGAAACATAATGTAAATGCAAAAAAGAACAGAATCCATTGTCATCTCAAACAGACAGTTTAATGAAGCCGACCTTATAGTTACCCTCCTCACTAAAGACCATGGCCTGATAGATGTGTTTGCAAAAAGCCCCAGAAAGGTTGGCAGCCGGTTTGGAAGTAGTCTTGAACCCCTTACCTACTCAAAGGTTGCTTTTATTGGTAAACAACAGAGCCATCTACCCCGACTGATTCAGTCGGACATTATCAAGCCCTTCAGTAAACTCCGGGAGGAGTTTAACCTATTTATGGCCCTTTCAGAGGCCCTTGAACTGACCAAGAAGATACTGCCTCAGGGGGTTCCGCAGCGTGGCCCCTTTCAGTTGCTTCTTAACATGCTTATATCACTGGAAGAGGGAAAGGATCTAAAGAAACAGATAATCTACTACAAAATCAAGCTGCTAAAATTTGCCGGCTTTGCTCCCGGGCTTGAAAGATGCATCCGATGCTCAAGCCCTACCAACCGTTTCAGCCTTAGCGAGGGCACTCTTTTGTGTAGTAAGTGCAGCCCATCATCGGAGCACCTGATAATTGAAAACAGCATCAAGAACCTCTATAACTTTATGTTAAGGATAAGACCCTCGGTGCTTGACAGGCTGAAAATAACAGAGGATACCTTAAAAGGACTTGAGAGAGTTATCAATTCTCATATAAACTATAATATAATAGATAATAAACTCAATACCCATCAGTTCATCGCATCAACACGAGGGGTAAGGGTATGAAAAAGTGGGAAACCATAAAGGATCTGTTGTCTATTCAGGAAAGGGTAAACCGGCTTTTCGAGGATGTGCTTAACGAAACCGACCAGGAAGTCAAGAAGTCATCAGTTTCGTGGTCGCCAAAGGTGGATATCTATGAAACAGAGACCCACTTTGTAGTCAATGCAGAGGTGCCAGGGGTAACACAGGACAACCTCAATATCCAGATAAACAGAAACATGCTGACCATATCAGGGTACAGGCCACTTTATGGAGAGATAACCGATAGCGATGATGGAACCTTTCACAGAATAGAGTGTAGCTATGGTAATTTCAAGCGATCCTTTTCATTACCTGAAACTGTTGATTCAGAGAATATAAAGGCCACCCTTCGAGATGGAGTACTACAGATACACATACCAAAAAAGAAAACGGTTATTTCAAAGCAGATAAGGATAGAATGAAGATATGATAAGTGCAAGACTGGGACATTTTCTGGACAAACCTCTTGAGCCCATAGCAAAACGGATCAGGATAACACCGAACTTTTTCACCGTGGCAGGCTTTGTTGTAACCACCGCAGCTGCCACCACCATAGTCTTTAATCCACGCATTGGCGGCATCCTCATACTTGCTGGTGGGGCCTTTGATATTCTCGATGGTGTGGTGGCTAGAACCAATGGCAAGGTCACCGAGTTTGGTGCCTTTTTAGACTCGGTACTTGATAGATACTCTGATGCCTTCGTCTTCCTTGCAATAGCCCTGTATCTGTATCTTCAGGGAGACAACATTGGTGCCTTACTCAGCATTGGCACCATGGTCGGTGCCTTTCTTATTAGCTATGCAAGGGCAAGGGCCGAAGGGCTTGGGATAGACTGCCATACAGGGCTGATGGAAAGACCCGAGAGGGTGATTCTAACCTCCATTGCCTGCATTACAGGATATTTTCTTCCGGTCCTGGTTGCCCTTTTTGTGCTCACCCACCTCACTGTATTACAACGAATACTGCATGTAAAAAAACAAAGCTAAAATCCCCTTTCAATCCATGAAACGAAAAGACCACCTTTTCAGTGTTAGAATGCGGGCATCTAAAGGAACCATGCATATATCCGGGGCCGAGGGAATCTATAAAGAGGATGAAACCCTTACAGCACTTCGCAATTACCTTTTCAGGGCCATTGAACACGATCGTGGCATACCGGATCAGGTGATAATAACCGTTGAGAGGCTTAACACCAAGCCAAGGTATATCAAATCCCTTCCGGTTTATACTGCCAGAGTGGAAGACAAAACAGCAGCCTGGAGTTTTATAAAGGCCCTGTTGTCAAAAACAGGTATATCTGAAAAGGCCTATAACGAGGCCTACTCTATTTTATTTAAACAGGAGGCCATGAGAGGTGCAGCCCTTTTATATGCAAAATCAGCAACCAGAGTTGAGCCCGACCAGAAAAGGGGAGTACGTGCAAGGCTTATCGGGATCACCGATGAGGCAAAAACGAAATTAAAGGAATATTTAAACATGCATAACCTGCCCATCAGGGTTGTAACAGAGGCACTGGTACTTGCCTCAAAGGTACTTACAGCCCCTCATGTAATTGCTGAGCTATGTGTCTCTGACAATCCCTTTTACACCACAGGATATGTTAGTATCAGGGGAGTCGGGTATATAAGAATTCCCAATATAAAAGACAGTGCAAACCCAAAGGGTGGAAGGGTATTTTTCCTGAAGGAAATGGCTTTGGTGGCTGAAACAATAGAGTTTCTCCAGTCTGTTCCTACAGTTGTTAATGAAATCTCTGCCTTTCATGGTATAATCAATCCCAATGAAATCCTCAGCCTGCTTGATAGTAAATCCTGTTTCAGGGAGGTTCTCTAAAAAAAACCTCCTGAAAGTGAAATCCATTCTTTCAAACAGGTTCGACCCACTGGAGGTATATTTTACCCACTCCTCATCAGATGCAACACAGGCTGCCAGAGAGTATGCAAACAGGGAGTTTGATGTAATAATCGCCTTTGGCGGAGACGGCACACTAAACGAGGTGGTAAATGGTGTGGCCCTGAGCCGCAGTACTGTAGGGTTTATCCCAGCTGGTACAACCAATGTATTTGCCAAAGAGACAGGCATTCCAGAAGAGCCAGAAAAGGCTGCAGAGTTGATTGTAAATGGTACATCCAGACAGATAAACCTTGGATGTATTAACGATGAACGCTACTTTCTACTGATGGCAGGTATCGGCTTTGATGCAGAGGCAGTTTGCAACATAAAAAAGGGTCTTAAAAAGAGTTTTGGCAAGCTTGCTTATATATTGAGTGGTTTTGAGGTGTTTCTAAAGAAAAGACCAGTCGAGCTTACAGTTACAGTAAATGATGAAAGTGTTATACGATGTTACGGAGTTATTATTTGTAATGCATCCAAGTATGCAGGCAACTTTATTGTTTGTCCTGATGCCAGTTTATTCAGGCCAGAACTACAGGCCTTTCTGATAAAAAAGGGAGACAGACTATCTACTCTCAAATATGTATTTGGAATTATTACGGGTAAACATTTAAAATATAAAGACGCCGCCTTTATTAAGGGCTCTCACTTCAAAGTACAAGGCCACACAAGGGTTCAGATCGATGGTGATTGTTTTGGCCACAGCCCGGTAGAGGTTTCGATAAGGGAAAATGCGGTTAAAATTATTCTGGGAGAATGATTTGATGGCAGTTTCACTTTTAAAAAAGAGCTTTTTGACCCATTCTAAGCTTCTTTCGCTCAATCTTCAAAACTCGGCCTTCGGCCTCAAACAGTTGAAGATTGACCCTTCGGGTATGCTCCAGTTCGCTAAGATGGGTTCCCCAAAAATCTCTTAAAATCGTTCAACTGCCATCAAACAATAATTTTTATATAAAAGAAAGGAGGAATACATTAATGGCAGAGGTAACCATCAAGATCGATGGTATGAGTTGTCAGCACTGTGTAATGAGGGTAAAAAAGGCTATTGATGCAGTAGATGGTGTAAGCTCTTCAGAGGTTGAGGTGGGTTCAGCAAAGGTCGTCTTTGATGATTCCAAGACCACTGAGGATGCCATCAAGGCAGCCATTACCCAGGCAGGTTACAAGGTGGCAGGTTAACTACCTTAACCTGCCACCGGTCTTATCCATAAGATAACCAACCAGTCTTTCATGAATCCTGTCAACCTCTTCGTCAGTAAGGGTACGATCCGTTGCCCTGTAACGAATACTAATACCAAGGGATTTCATCCCTTCAGGAATGCTTTTACCTTCATAATGATCGAATATCCAGTACTGTTCGATTAGTTCTTCGCCAAAGTCCCTGATAAGATCGAGTACCCTTTTTGCCTCCACAGTTTTGTCAAGCAACAGGGATATGTCTCTTTGCACATATGGAAAGGCTGGTATGCCCTTGTAGGAGTATGTATCGTTGTAAAGCTCTATAACCTTCTTTAGATCGATCTCCAATACTCCAATATCCTCTTTTACATCCTCCAGGTCCATTACATTCTTTATATCTGCTGATAACACACCAAGGAAAGGAAACCTATCCTTTCACCACCAAGCCATATATCTGCAGACCGTCCGGGATGAAGAAAAGGCTCGGTGGTATTTTTAACATCAAAATCCTTAATGTTCAATCTCTTCAGAATCTTCTGCAAAACCCCCTTAAGTATATAAAAGGGCTCCTCCTTTGAATCCCAGAGCCTCTGCCCTGGATAATAAAGATATATAGCCCCAAGATGAAGATGCTCTTCGGGCAGTTTATTATCAGTCTTTATAAAGACCTTTGATATCTCGAAGAGTCTTATATCCCTGATATACTGGTTAAGGTTATCCTGTAGATTTTTAAGTAATGACGGCAGTAGAAAGGTCCTGAGTTCTGCATCTTCCTGCCTCAATGGGTTCAGCAACTGTACTGTCTTTCTCCTGATATCCTCTGAAGGGATCCTGAGCATATCAAGGTACTGTCTGTTCATAAAGCTATAGTTAATGGCCTCTGTAAAGCCAGACAGGATCATGGTCTCCTTTATTTTTGAAAGGGCCTTTGCCTTCCTGTCTACCACAGGCAGGGTCTCTACCTTTGGTGTACGGGCAGGTATCCTTCCATAACCATAGTGTCTTGCAATCTCCTCAATCAGATCGGTCTCCATGTTAATATCAACCCTGAAGGTCGGTATCTCATACAAAGCATAATCCTCGCCTGAGTCGATCATCCTGAAATCAAGGGCATTAAGTATCCTGTCCATCTCTGATCTGTCTATCTGACTACCAAGAAGCCTGTTAACCTCTCTGTATCTTAATTTAACCCTTACAGGTTCCACCTTCTCAGGATAAACATCTATCCTTTCGGAGACCTCGCCACCTGCCAGTTCCTTTATTAAAAGGCTTGCCCTGTCCAGTGCCTGAACAAGCCCCTCTATATCAGTACCTCTTTCAAACCTGTAGGACGACTCTGTAGAAAGGCCGAGCCGACGGGAGGTCTTTCTGATTGAGGCAGGTACAAAATAGGCGCTTTCCAGAAATATATTAACCGTATCATCTTTTACCTCTGTTTCAAGCCCACCCATAATACCTGCCACTGCCACCGGTCTTTCACCATCCCATATCAATAGGCCATCAGGTGGAATAATCCTCTTAATACCATCAAGGGTTTCAAACTCCATAGGCTCACCAGGGATATCAACCCTTATCATATCCCCCTTTAAGGTATCAAGATCAAAGGCATGCAGGGGATGGCCCATCTCAAGTAACACATAGTTTGTTACATCAACCACATTGTTAATGGAACGAATCCCGGAAAGTTCAAGCCTTCTTTTCAACCACTGTGGTGAGGGGCCAATCTCAACCCCCCTGATAATCCTCCCGGCATAGCGCTTACATAAAGGTGAGTCGATTTTTACGATAAACTCTGGAGTGAATTCACCCTGTACTTCAAAGGCTGGCATCTTTATCTCTGCATTAGTGGCAGCCCTTAATTCGCGGGCCACGCCAACAACGCTTAGACAGTCGGGCCTGTTAGGTGTAATGTTGACCTCAAGCACCACATCACCACCGCTTAGTTCCTCACCTTCGACCTCAAGCCCTGCCATTGTCAGGATTTCAGAAATACGGTCTTTGTCCAGATCTGTCTTAACTATCTCCTTTAGCCACTCAAGGGGTAAAAGCATAACACACACCTCACCTCATTTATCTCTATCCTTAAATCCCAAATCTAAAACCCTATATCTTAAATCTAAAATCTTAAATCTTAAATCTCAGATAACCTCTTTCCTGATAGCCTCTGCAACCCTTACCACCCTTGTCATAGCCTTTACATCATGAACCCTGACGATCGAAGCTCCCTTAAATACCGATATAGCCACAGCTGCAGCAGTACCCTCAACCCTCTCTTCAGGAGGCAGGTTGCCCAGTACAAGCCCAATAAAGGACTTTCTTGAAGGGCCTATCAGGATCGGTCTGCCAAGCACACCGAACCGATCCAGACTGTTGATTATCTGTAAATTATGCTCTGGTTTTTTACCAAAACCAATTCCCGGATCCACAATTATACGCTCCTCCGGAACACCTGCCTTTTTTGCTATCTCAACTGAGCCCTTCAGATAATCAATAATTTCACCAAAAAGGTCCTGATATTCAGGATTCTTCTGCATGTCTCTCGGGGTACCCTTGATATGCATAACCACCACTGCCACACCATACTCGGCCACCACCGATGCCATCTCAGGATCGAACCTGAGCCCACTTATATCATTTACCATAGTAGCGCCTGCCTCAATCGCCCTTCGGGCTACTTCGGCTTTATAGGTATCAATGGATATTGGTACATCTAACTTAGCGGATATAGCCTCGATAACTGGTATGGTCCTGCGTAACTCCTCCTCGAGCTCTACGGGCTCAGCCCCTGGCCTGGTTGATTCCCCACCAATATCAATTATATCGGCACCCTCATCAACCATTCTGATGGCCCGGTCTATTGCCCTTTGTTTGTCTAAATACAGACCACCATCAGAAAATGAATCAGGGGTAACATTAAGGATGCCCATTACATGGGTTTTTTCTGAAAGGTTGAGGGTCCTGTTACAGAAGGTTATCCTCAAGCCTGAACTTCTCTCCCCTTTCTGATCTCATCTATAAGCTGGTCTACCTCTTCACCAGTAAGGGTCTCTTTTTCAAGCAATTTTTTAGCAAGGGCATCAAGAATATCAAAGTTTTCTTTTAACAGATTCTTGGCATCCTCGTATGCCCTTGTAACAAAGTTCTTTACCTCTTCGTCAATCTCCTCGGCAGTGCGTTCACTGTAGTCTTTGTGTTTTGCTATTTCTCTGCCAAGGAAGATATGTTCTTCCCTTTTACCGTAGGTTAAAGGCCCAAGCTTTTCACTCATACCCCATTCACAGACCATCTTACGAGCAAGCTCAGTGGCCCTTTCGAGGTCATTGCCTGCACCAGTGGTCATATGGTGAAGTGCAATTTCCTCGGCTGCCCTTCCACCAAGTAAAACCCTGAGGGTCTTCTCAAGATAATCCTTTGAGTAAGTGTATCGGTCGTCCAGGGGTAACTGCTGTGTTACACCAAGGGCCCTTCCTCTTGGAATTATACTTACCTTGTGAATTGGATCTGTTCCTGGAATAAGCTTGGCAACCAGGGTATGGCCTGCCTCATGATATGCTGTATTCTTCTTTTCCTCATCACTTATGATCATACTACGGCGCTCAACACCCATAAGCACCTTGTCTTTTGCCGCATCAAACTCTTCCATGCTTACCTTGTCTTTCGACTTTCTGGCTGCAAGAAGTGCCGCCTCATTAACCAGATTTGCAAGGTCAGCCCCTGAAAAACCGGGTGTTGAACGGGCTATTACCTCAAGATCTACATCCTCAGCTATTGGTATCTTCTTTGTATGCACTTTAAGGATCTCAAGCCTGCCTCGTACATCAGGCGATGGAACCACGATCTGTCGGTCGAATCTGCCAGGTCTTAACAGTGCAGGATCAAGCACATCCGGACGGTTAGTGGCGGCAATAACAATAATACCCTCTTTTCCCTCAAAGCCATCCATCTCAACCAGCAGCTGGTTCAGCGTCTGCTCGCGCTCGTCATGGCCACCACCAAGGCCTGCACCACGATGACGTCCTACTGCATCAATTTCATCAATAAAGATTATACAGGGCGCATTCTTTTTAGCCTGCTCAAAGAGGTCTCTAACACGAGATGCACCCACACCAACAAACATCTCAACAAACTCTGAACCAGAGATAGAGAAAAAGGGCACATCTGCCTCACCAGCAATAGCCTTTGCCAGCAAGGTCTTACCTGTACCCGGAGGCCCTACCAGCAGTACACCTTTTGGAATCTTACCACCAAGTCTGGTAACCTTCTGTGGGTCTTTAAGAAAGTCAATTATCTCCTGAACCTCGGTTTTAGCCTCCTCAATACCTGCCACATCCTTGAAGGTGATCTTATTGGATTTATCAGATACCAGCTTGGCTCTTGCTTTTCCGAAGCTCAGTGCCTTGTTTCCGCCCATCTGCATCTGTCGCATAAAGAATATCCATATCAGGGCAAGAAAGATTATCGGACCCCATGAGAAAAAGAAGTTCACATACCATGGGCTCTTATCAGGTGGCTTTACCTTTATTTTTACACCCTTTTCTCTGAGTTCCCTGATAAAGTCTGGATACTTTTCCACATAGGTGACAAAGGCGGTGCCATCTTTTAGCACACCGGAGACCTCATTTTCCTTAATTATGACCTCTTTGATCTCTCCTTTCTCAAGCTTCTCTATAAACCCCGAGAAGCTCA
>JAADIE010000112.1 GCA_013151495.1 Nitrospirota bacterium
CGACTTGCATGTGTTAGGCACGCCGCCAGCGTTCGCTCTGAGCCAGGATCAAACTCTCATCCTATACTGAAACTCAAACTATCGGCGGGACGCTACACACTTTTTAACTTTTCAAAGAACAGACCGAGATTAATATATTAACCAATTTTTTCTGATTTGTCAAATCCAGATGTTATCACTTTTATATATTATTAATTTAATCAGAAACTTGAAAAATTTCAAGCCCTCAAAGTAAAGTAAAAAGATGAAATACGGTGAAAAGGCTGTAAAAGAGGCACAGCTTGAGGACTGGGAAAATCCTTATCCTGACAGAGATTATGAGATTAATATTACCTTCCCGGAGTTTACCTGTCTGTGTCCACGTTCTGGTTATCCCGACTTTGCCACTATAAGAATCCGGTACATACCGGATAAAAAGATAGTAGAATTAAAATCCCTGAAACTCTATCTAAATTCATACAGAGACAGGTATATATCCCATGAGGAAGCCACCAACAAAATATATGATGACCTGCTGAAGCTATTAAGACCCAGATTCCTTGAGGTAATCGGGGATTTCAATCCAAGAGGTAATGTAAAGACCATAATAAAGGTCTCAACAGAAAAGAACAGCTAAACCCCCTTGGCCCTTTCGATAAATAGCCGCAACTTTTCATGATCTTTTATACCCTTTTTAGCCTCAACCCCACTGCTTACATCCACTGCATAGGGCCTTACCTTTTTTACTGCCTCAGCAATATTATCTGGATTAAGCCCTCCGGCCAGCACTATAGGACCAAATCGCTTGGCCTCTATGGCAATGTCCCAGTTGAATGTCTTACCAGTACCACCTGGCAGATCGGGTGAATAGGTATCAAGAAGGTAGGCCGACACCCTGTACTTTTTAAGCTCCTCCAGGTCTATCAGATCGCGTACCTTTATAGCCTTGATGACTCTGGGCCAGAATAGACACTCCTCAGGGGGCTCATCTCCATGAAGCTGTACGATATCAACTCCTGTAAACTCAATAACCTCTCTAATCTCCGTTGGAGTAGCATTTACAAATACCCCTACAGTGGTAACAAAGGGAGGGAGGTTTGAGATTATCTCCTTTACTGTCTCAGGAAAGACATGCCTTGGGCTACCCTCGTAGAATATAAATCCCAGTGCATCAGCACCATAATCTACTGCAGCCTCGGCATCTTCATATCTTGTGATTCCGCATATCTTTACCCTTGGAACCATCACGAAAGATACTGGGAGTAGACCTTTACATGGTATTCCTTTTTTAGACTTTCCACAAAGGACCTTATTAACTTATCCTGCTTATCTGCAAGCAATGAATCTTTGATAGCCTTTAGCAGCTCCGCACTGCCCTTGAATATCTGAATATCAATAGGTGTTAGATCAACCGAGTCTTCAAGCAATGTTCTAATCTTTTTTAAAACAAGCTCTCCCCGTTTTGCCTCTTCGTAATAGGTTGGTGATATACGGTTTAACTGGAGGATACGAAGATACACATCCCGGCTAAAAACACCGTTACGATGAAAGACAGGATCGTTGATTATAGCCTCTCTTAACTCATTGTCAGAGGCGTATATACCAAGCTCAGCTGCCTTCATCAGCAGCAGTCTCTGCTCAATTAGCTGTTCAAGGGCCTTGCCTTTTAGATCCAATTTTTCCTCAAGTTCAGGCGTAAATTGATCTTTATAGACATCTCGATAGATATTTCGAAGGTTATCATAGGCGCGCCAGTACTCGTCAAGGTAAATCTTTGAATCACCTATCTCTACCAGTACAGGATTTTGATTCTGATCAATTGGGCCAACATAAAAGAATACAAATGAAATTATTATCAGAAAGAAAAACACATAAAAAAACTTTGCATGTTTACGCATAAAATAAAGCATTCAGCATTCCTCCTTCATCAATATCTGTTGTTGAAGTAATCATCCAGTATTGCTCTGTGGTCAAAAGCAATCTGCTCGGGCAGGTTATCTCTCGTAAAAACACCTACCTCCTTTGCATCGTCACCTGCCTTTGGCTGGCCCTTTGCCCTGGCAATATAAACAGTTGTAATTGTATGAAAACGGGGATCACGATCAGGCTCGGAGTATGTATGAAACTGCCTGATGAGCTCTATATCAAGCCCGGTCTCCTCTCTGGCCTCCCTTACTGCAGCCTGCTCGAGACTCTCGCCATAGTCTACAAATCCTCCAGGCAATGCCCATCCATGGGGCGGATTTTTTCTTTTTATTAAAACTATACCCTTGTCTGTCTCTATTATTATGTCTACTGTTGGATAGGGGTTTTTGTAATTTTTATCCATGTGTTTTAGCTATTCGGAAGCTCTATTAACCTGAAATTCAAAATTCCCCTCTGGTATTATTGTGGAGATTGCATGTTTGTAAATCATTTGCAAGTTCGTCTCTTTAAGCAATACCACAAAGTTATCAAATCCTTTAATTACGCCCTTTAACCTCACCCCGTTTGTTAGATATACCACCACCGTTACCTTTTCCTTCCTTAACTGATTAAGGAAGT
The DNA here is from genome assembly GCA_013151495.1 of Nitrospirota bacterium. Taxonomy (GTDB): domain Bacteria; phylum Nitrospirota; class Thermodesulfovibrionia; order Thermodesulfovibrionales; family JdFR-85; genus JAADIE01. Next base: position 2,524 of record JAADIE010000112.1, read on the forward strand.
TGTCCTGGAGATTCTGTGATTTGTTTGCCATGGCAAGTCTCCTTCTGTTTTTTCTTAGTATTTTATCATAAAACTTATTTAAAGGGGCCAATGTTTTGTTCTATTCATCGGAAAGATCAAAGATCTTTATATCCTTTATATAGGTCTTCCTCCTGTACTGTGTAATATTCAACATCCTTTTTATAATCTCATTTATACGACTGCATTGTTGATTAAGTATCTCCAGCTCTTCATCTGGCACTTCCCCCCGGTCTATCCTGTCTTTAAGAAGCGGAATTATATTCATTATTATAGCCAGTGGCTGTCTCACCTCATGGGCTGCAGCTCCGGCAAGCTCCATTGCAGCGGCAAGTTTTTCCTCGGTGGCATCATGAACTATCCTGATCTTTCCATATTTCTTGCTGTTAGCCTCATCAAAGACATCCACATCTGTAACCTTAAGTATTCTGTCACCAATCTCTATCTCCTCACCCGAGGCACAATTAAAAACCTTTTTCAGGCCCTCTATCTCGATTTCATCAGTCTTTATACCTACAAGATTCTCCGCCCTTATACCAAAAAGGCCCTCAAATGCTGGATTAACCATTTCTATAGTTCTGTTAGTTCCAATTACCACAATACCATCAACTATGCTTTCGAGCATCCTCCTGTTTTTGGCTGATAGCTCTTCAAGTTGCGAGTTTAGTCTTCTTACAGCCCTGAACCCATCGCTAATCCTTTTTGAAAAAAAGGCGGTAATAGCCATTACAAAAAGTAAAATAAAAACACCAAAGGTGGTAAATGTTATGGCTGATCTTTTCAGCTGGGCAGCGTATAGTCTATCGGAATAGTCAACAGGAATATCTATGCTCAGACCTGCTGTTAGATTACTATGACAATTAAGGCATGCCCCTTCAAGTTTGATGGGTGCCATGTATCGATAATAAGTAATATTGTTGTATACAGTTGAGGTTATGGCCTCTTTTTTTAGATCAAACTTAAAGTCCTCCAGCACCTCCATCTCCCACTGGTCTGGCTTGTTAGGACTACCCATTGCCTCAAGACTTGTGATATGGAAACTATAGGCAGCCCTTTTTGTTATTATTGACCTGATCTTTGATGTAAATATACCGGGGTCAACCCTGACGAACTCCTTGCCCATTATATTAAGCCTACGGCCAGGGTTCACACCAAGATGCTGGGTAACCTCCATATAATAACCGTAATGAGGCCCCCTCCACAGAGGTGATGTAATGATATGTTGATACAGGGCTTTTGCATATAAAAGGATATTCTTTTTCTGTATCTCTTCTATGCTTTTTTTGTTCCAGTGTATAACTGAATAAAAAAGTATTAGTAAAACAAGTATTAATGGTAATGACAATACCAGCGAAAGCTTTATAGGGCTTTCAGGATAGGAAATCCAGGACTTTATTCCCCTTGGAATCATTCAATCTCTGATCTTTTCAATGAATTTTTTTATCTCTTTATGATTCCTCTTAAAGGCTATCCTGTTAACCACAAGCCAGGCGGTTGATTCAACTATTGTTTCAACTTCCCTTAATCTGTTTGCCTTGAGGGTCTTACCTGTTGATACAAGATCAACAATAGCATCCGACATTCCTATCACTGGTGCCAGCTCTATAGAGCCATAAAGTTTTATTATCTCTATCTGAAGCCCTCTTTCAGTAAAAAACCTTTCGGTTATATTCGGATATTTGGTGGCTACCCGAATAACCCTTTTTCTGCTATAGGGTTCATCTGTCTCTTCAGGTACTGCCACCACCAGTCTACAATAACCGTATCCAAGATCTAACATCTCATAAACATCAGCCGACTCCTCTAAAAGGATGTCCCGACCTACAATACCCATGTCGCACCCACCATACTGAACAAAGGTGGGCACATCCTTTGCCCTGATGACCATAATCTGCACACTTCCATCCACAGATGTATGAATCAGCTTCCTGGATTTTTCTACATTTTTTTGAAACTCTATACCAAGTCGTCTGAAAAACTCCAGACTCTCTTCAAGCAATCTTCCTTTTGGCAGGGCTACCCTTAACATATCTTATCAGTCCTTAAACCTCTGAATATCGGCACCAAGGGCCTTGAGTTTTAGCTCGATAGACTCGTATCCTCTGTCTATATGATATATCCTGTCAATTATACTTTCACCCTCTGCTGCCAGTGCTGCAATAACTAATGAGGCGCTTGCCCTGAGGTCTGTTGCCATAACAGGTGCACCCTTTAGCCTTTTTATCCCCTTTACCGTTGCTGTTGAGCCCTCTATGGTAATCTCTGCACCAAACCTTCTTAACTCTGCCACATGCATGAATCTGTTCTCAAAAATTGTCTCGGTAATAACACTTGTTCCGGAGGCTATTGTCATCAAGGCCATAAACTGGGCCTGCATATCGGTGGGGAAACCCGGATAGGGCATGGTTTTTACATTGGTTGGCCTTGGTCTGTCTGGCCCGCGAACCTTCAGCATATTACCCTGTCTTTTAATCCTGACGCCCGCTTCCTGTAGTTTTACCACTACCGCATCTATATGCTCTGGTATTGCATTCTCGATGGTAATCTCACCAGCAGTTATAGCACAGGCAGTAATAAAAGTTGCTGTCTCAATCCGGTCAGGAATAACCGAATGTTGAAGTCCTTTCAGTTCATCCACACCATGTACCGTTATAATACTCTGGCCGGCACCTTCAATACGGGCACCCATCTTTATAAGGGCCTCTGCCAGATCAACCACTTCTGGCTCACGTGCTGCATTTTCAATTACCGTGGTACCTCTGGCAAGGGTAGCAGCCATCATTATGTTTTCCGTTCCTGTAACGGTGGGTATATCAAAGTATATTTTTGTTCCTTTTAACCTCCTGGCCTCAGCAACAATATACCCACCCTCGAGCCTTATACGGGCACCCATTTTCTGAAGCCCCATCAGGTGCAGGTTTATAGGCCGTGCCCCTATTGCACAACCACCAGGAAGGGATACTCTGGCCCTGCCATATCTGGCAACCAGAGGACCAAGCACCAGAACCGATGCCCTCATTGTCCGGACAAGCTCATAGGGAGCCTCAAAGCTCTTCAGGTTTGTGGTGTCTATGCTGATCCTGTCGCCCTCAAATTCAGACCGGGCACCAAGATTTTCAAGCAAGGCCATCATTGTATGGATGTCCTTTAACCTGGGGATGTTGGAGAGGTTATTTATACCTTCCGTAAGAATAGAGGCTGCCATCAGTGGAAGAGCTGCATTTTTTGCCCCGGAGATTTTTACTGTTCCCTTTAATCTCTTACCACCCCTTATTCTGAATTTCTGTGTCTTCATTACTCGCTCTTAAATACAAGAACTCTATCTATTCCTGCCAGATCCTTTTCAACATCAAAAAGGTCAAACCCCTTTTCTCTGGCAATACCTTCAATCGCCTTACGCTGTCCGGCACCTGACTCTAAAACAATTATGCCATCTTTTTCAAGAACCTCTCGGGCCCCAGACATTATCCTTTTATAAAATTCCAGACCGTCAACACCACCATAAAGCGCCTCCCTGGGCTCCTTTTTAACATGCAATTCAAGGTGCTCCATCTCTTCCTTACTAACATAGGGCGGATTTGAAACTATAAGATCAAATCTCCTTTTCTGTTCCGGAAACAGATCGGCTCTAATAAAACTTACATTGCTGAGTGCATGATAGAGCCTGTTTTTTTCAGCATACTGTAATGCCTCCTGAGAGATGTCAGTGCCTATTACATCTGCCTCCTTTAATCTATAGGCAAGGGATATTGCTATACAACCTGAACCAGTGCCTATATCCAGTATCCCTATGTCTCTTTTCAGAAAACCATCGTCCACAAGCTTCAATACCTCTTGTACGAGCAATTCTGTTTCTGGCCTGGGAATTAAAACCCCTTTACCTACATAGAACCTCAGACCATAAAATTCTACATAACCTATAATATACTGCAGAGGCTCACCTTTAATCCGTCTTTCAATGGCCCGAGACAGGACTGTTATTTGTTTATCAGTGAGGTCTCTATCAGAAGTATAAAGAAGCTCTCGTGAAATCCCCAGAATCTCTGAAAATAATAACTCTGTCTCTTTTTCTGGCTCTTCGACTCCCTTGGCTCTTAAAACAGATGAGGCCTCTCTAAAGGCCTCGAGAGGGGTTCTAACAGTGGAGATCATGCTACCTTTTTCAGTTCCTCAGTCTGAAAGTGTGTAATCAGTGCATCAATCAACTCGTCTATCTCACCCTCCAGTATTTGATCCAGCTTTTGAAGGGTTAAGTTGATCCTGTGGTCAGTAACCCTGTTTTGAGGGAAGTTATAAGTCCGTATACGCTCGCTTCTGTCACCAGAGCCTATCTGGGATCGTCTTGTCTCGGTTATCTCCTTTTCCTGCTCCAGCATCTTCATCTCATAAAGCCTGGCCCTGAGCACTCTCATTGCCTTTTCCCTGTTTTTATGCTGTGAACGTTCGTCCTGACACTGGACCACTATTCCTGTTGGAATATGGGTAATTCTGACCGCAGAGGAGGTTTTATTTACATGTTGTCCTCCAGCACCAGAGGCCCTGTATGTGTCTATCTTTAGATCCTTTTCATCGATCTTGATATCAATCTCCTCTGCCTCTGGCAAAACAGCAACTGTGGCTGCTGAGGTATGTATTCTACCTGATGTCTCAGTAACTGGTACACGCTGTACTCTGTGTACACCGCTTTCATATTTAAGCCTGCTATAGGCACCTTTACCCTGAACAGAAGCCACTATCTCTTTAAAACCTCCAAGCCCTGTGGGATTTGAATCTATTACCTCAACTCGCCAACCCTGCTTTTCAGCATATTTTGAGTACATCCTGAACAAATCAGCAGCAAAAAGGGCCGCCTCCTCACCGCCCGTTCCAGCCCTTATTTCTATAATTACATTCCTTTCGTCTCTGGGGTCTTTTGGAAGAAGTAGTAGTTTCAGCTCCTTTTCTATCTGGGGTCGGAGTTTTTTAAGCCGCTCGAGCTCCTCTTCAGCAAGCTCCTTTAGCTCTTCATCAGCACCTACAAGAAGCTCTTCCGCCTCCTTTATTTCACTAACCACCTTTTTGTATTGCCTGAACTTTTCTATCACTGGCTCAAGCTCTGCTTGCTCCTTAACAAGCTTCATATAAAGCTCATGATTATTAATAGTCTCGGGATCGGAGATCTTCTTTTGCAGTTCTTCAAATTTTTCTTCCAGCTCTGAAAGCTTCTCAAGCATCTCCATCAGCTGTAGCCTCCTTTAAAGCCGTTATGGCAACCTCCACCTGATCAAGAGTGGGCTCTTTAGTGGTCAGCCTCTGAAGCCAGAGTCCGGGCAATACAAAGGGCCTAAGGAGTGCTCGACTGCTACCCTTTGCAGAGTACTTCAATATTTCATAAGACACACCTGCAATCAGGGGAATCAAAGCAACTCTTGCTAAAAATTTATATAGTACAGACCATTCCTCTGGTATAAAAGAAAAAACCAGAATACTGGTAACCATTACTATCAACAAAAAGCTCGTCCCACATCTGGGGTGAAGAGGGCTGTAATTCTTTAAAACCTCTTCTGGTTCAAGCACTCCTGTTTTTTCGTAGGCATGAATACTTTTGTGTTCAGCCCCATGATACTGGAAAATCCGTTTCATTTCAGGCCATAAACCGATTAAAAAGACATAAGCAATGAATATAATTACTCTGAATAATCCGTCGGTAAGATTGAATAGTATGTTACTATTCCCAATCGTATGAAGCACCTCGGAAAGTAACCTGGTCAGGTAAAGGGGTAAAAAAATAAACACTGCTATCGCAACCACTGAGGATAGGGCTATAGTCAGAAACATACCAAACCCCGAGATCTGTTCGTCCTCCTCTATTGCCTTTGAGGCTGAAAACTCTATAGCCTTGATACCAAGCCTTATCGACTGTATCAGCGCAACAGAGCCTCTTATTAAAGGAAGCCTGAACAGCCAGACAGGTCTGTTTAAGTTCTCTGTTTTGGTATAAATCTTATTGTCCGGACCACGCACAGCAACAGACCACCGACGGGGAGATCTCATCATTACCCCTTCAATTACAGCCTGCCCACCCACACTTTTTCTGTTACCGGCCGATAAAATCTGATACAGATTGATAATGATTTTAGGTGGTATAGAGAGCAGTTGCCGCATTAGACAGGACTACTTGCCATGCCTGGCATACTTTCTTCTAAACTTCTCCACCCTGCCTTCAGTATCAACGATCTTCTGTTTGCCTGTAAAGAAAGGATGACATTTTGAGCAAATATCCACCTGTATCTTTGGCTTTGTTGATCTGGTAAGGAAAGTCTCTCCACAGGCACATACCACTTCTGTAATCATGTAATTGGGATGAATACCCTCTTTCACTGTATACCTCCTTAAACTGAATTATAACTTTATATTATAACAAATTACATTTACGATATGATATATTTTATGCAGGCAGTTAATGGATGATTTCAATCAGTTAATTTATATCCAAGCCTGTTAACAGTTTCCCTTACAATCTTTTTAACCTCATTATGATCAATTTTATTTTCGTCATAATCTATATAAACCTTACCTCCTTCGGCCTCTACTTTGTTAATACCTTTTAGCCCACCTAAAAAACTCCTTAAAGCCCTGGAACATTCATAACAGTACATGCCTTCTACATTAAACTGTATCTGTGCCATACATAAATTATACTATTTTTGTTGATTTTTTTCTTTATATGAAAATCAAAGTTAATTTAGATATTGTTTGACTTTGAAATAATTTTTGCTATAATTAACTTAGAAAGGGCCGAGGAAGGGGGATTTGAGAATCTCTTCAATTTATAGGACTAATATAATTTTCATAATTATAAACTTAACCCTTCAGCTACAAGCTTATTCT
>JAADIE010000037.1 GCA_013151495.1 Nitrospirota bacterium
TTTTTCTGCCAGGCACATCCATAGCTAAAGATCAGTTTGTATCCATTCTGATATATCATAAATTTAACAATCCTGACTCTCCATCTACATCTATTGATACCGAAACCTTTGAGGCTCAGTTAAAGTTTCTTAAGGAAAACAACTACCATGTACTAAGCATGCCAGAGTTTATCGACTGTCTGGAAAAAGGCAGCTTTCCACCACGTTCTGTTTTGATAACAATAGATGATGGTTACAAGAGTGTTTATGAATATGCCTATCCACTATTAAAGAAGTATGGCTTTCCATTTACGGTCTTTTTGTATATGGAGGGCATTGGCAGGTATCCTGATTATATGAGCATATCTCAGGTAAAGGAACTTCTGTCTTCAGGAGTTACCATGGGGAATCATTCCTATTCTCACAAGCGTATGGCAAGGAGTTTTCTGTGGAAAAGCCCTGAAGATTATAAGAGATTCATTTTGCAAGACCTGGAAAAGAGCACCAGCCGGTTCAAGAAGCTCTTTGGCTTTACTCCCAAAATATATGCATACCCTTATGGTGAGTACAACCCTGAACTACGCGAACTTCTCGTCAAAGAGGGTTATAAAGTTGCCTTCACCCAGGACCCTGGCAATGTATCACCAGCAACTGATCCCTACCTTATACCGCGTAATGCAATAGTTGGCTCATGGGCTGCTCTGAAGCATTTTAAAAAGACACTGAAAGAGCCGCCTTTAACTGTGTTTAAATATTTCCCAGATTATGGCGTTCTCAAGGAAAACCCTCCACGGGAGATTGCCTTTTTTGTACCAGATATAAATAAATACAAAAACTACTGGATATATGTTTCGGAGATTGGCTGGCTGAAACCAGAAATAGATACCAGAGAAAAAAGAGTTTTTGTCCGTAAACTGCCTGTTCTGGAAAGAACAATAAACCGTATTGGAATTAAAGCAATTGAAAGAGACACTGGCAGGCTTGCCCGATTCTTTTATATGGTTATAAATCCCTTTTAGTTATTCGGTGCTTTCAAGAAGTTGTTTCAGTAGCCTGTAACGCTCTATCAGTGGGAGCTCAAGATAAAAAACACTTTCCATCAAGATTCCAATCAACTCTCTAACATTTTTTTCCTTCATTGCCCTTGCCTCTAATGCATTTATCGGCCATTTTATATAAATTCTTTAGTTTATTTTTTAGTTATTTTCCTTTTCGTCCCCTTGAGAATTGTCCTCATCCGACTTAATGCTTACATCCCTTACAAAATCAGGACATCTTATGTCCTTTCCAGAGATCGAAAACTTTTTCTGACAGGTTGCCCTCCAGGCACAAATAGAACAGATCTCTACCTTTTCACTCATCTCAGGCACCTCCTTCTGTAATAATGTCCGAATACTTCAGATAGATTAGTCTTGATGCTGGGCTTTGCATTAAGGATGTAGATGTTTGTATCCTCTATATGGAAAACCTCTCTATATAAACGTACTATTGCCGGTCTATAACTATACATTTCTATCATCACATCCTCAAAGAGAGCTACGATCTTGTCTTTCATCCTTAAATGGGTATCGAGAAAAAACATTGATATTTCGGGACAAAGGTCAACCGATCTCTCTATGAATGCCCTTACCTCCGACTCTTCTATCTGTCTTGGAGGTGACGATTTAATCTCTATAAAACATATTCCTGGTGTCAGGTTTGAAAGGATATCATAATCACCACCCACCGATCTACCCCTGAACTTTACTCCCCAGAGGCTTTCCATACAAAACTCCCTCTTTAATACCTCTGTAATAAACCAGACAAGGGTACTACCAAAGCTCCTTATCCGTGGTATAAGTCGGTATCTGTTTTCATTGACTTTCTCTAAAACATCAACTTCCAATAATACAGATATGTACTTCTTTGTCATATCCAATGATGCATACCTTGAAACATCCTCTGCATAAAAACCATTCTGAAGCCTGATAACATCCCTTAAAAATATCCTGAAGGCGTATCTCTTCATGTACTCATAGATGCGTTCACGCTGCCCTGGAGATTGAAAAATTATGTCTTCTTCGGGGTTTTTACTAAAGACCTCAAACCCTCTCCGTTTTAAGAGGCATGAAAGATCAGGGGCAAAAAAACCTAACCTCTCCTTGAGTCTCTTGATCTCCTCCTCTAATTTCTTTATATCTTTCATCTTTTCTGAAGTATTCTATCATATATGCTGTTACGATAGTTAATAAAACAAAAAGTTTATAAAACCCAATCTTTGCAGTATAATAAAATAAAAGAAAATGATAAGAAGAGGTATTTATGAAAGTAAAAGGTTGGAATAATGGCTCTCCAAATACTATTACAGGAGCAGGATATGGAATAAGAATAAATAAAAAAGAAGATAGAGACAGATACTTCCAAAAAACATGGAAAGAAGTAATCATTATTTTGGATGATAAGAAAATAAAAATTAATTTATCGCAGTCCTTTTGGAAAAAATGTAAAGAATTAAGAAAAAAAGAAATAGGGAGATGGATGTTAGAAAAAGGAATTGCTCCGTGGTCTAAAGGTAATCCTCCTGAACTTGAGTTGATTCCAGAGGAAGACAATCGGTTTTTACTAAAATTAGTTGAATGAATAATTAGTATTAAACAATAAACTTTTTTATAAAATTATTTGGCAATGAAGATTGGTTACATTATCCAAGTTATTTATGAGTAGAATTTGATATTCAGGAAAAGTTAAGAAAACTCTAAAAAACACTGCAGCGGACCCGGCTTGTCGCCGGGCCGCTGAGTTTTGGCGTAAAAAATGAAAGTTAAAGCTATAACCATCATTTCCAGCGGACGGCTTACAGCCGCCGCTGAAGGCAATCTATAGGAGATTAAAGATGCTTTTTATTAATACTGTGGATGTCATTATCAATCCACCTGTTGCCGCCATTTAGCTCAATTAAAAGGCTACGGCAGGTGAGTCCTGGTTTTACAATGCAGGAGGTACAAATACTAAAAGAACAGATAAAACTGAACTGCAACATATCTGATGCCCGATACTGGGGATACTATTCAATTTGCGGGCTTTTGATGCGACTCAGGGAACTTTACAGGAATGAACATCAACTAAAGCCCTGGGACAGGATAGACAATATCTCTATTGGCCGATGGATTGAAAAGCGAGAGGCCCTGTGGCATGAGCTTGAAAACACCAATTTAAGGCCATTACATTTAGAGCATTCAGTATTTGACCCCTTCGACAGTCAGTCGATCACCGAAAGATTAGGAAAAAACAATCTTGTTTATGGTGCAGGGTTTGCTCTGTATGGGAAGCCCTCTTTTTTTCTGGCCCGTGCAGACAAAAAAGAGGAAATCCAGGGCTTTGTTGTCTATTATACCTCTGAGGAATTGTGCAGGGACCTTTCTGCATCATCGGCAATGCAACAGGCAAATGCCATATATATAAGAAAGGAACCCCTGCTTTATAAACTCTGGTCCAAATATCTTGAACTCAGGGGCAGAAGGTTTGGTGGTGCCTTATCAGAGGCCTTTTCAAGTTATAATATTAGCTCAGAAACTGAACCGGACAGGGTAAAGGGAATATTGCCAGATATACTAAACGAGATAACAGATATTCTTCTGTACCATGAGATTGCCGAGGCAACTGAATCAGAAGATTTGAAGGAGTGGTCTGCATTGCTACAAAGTACTAACAACATAAACACAGAACTATACCTTCGAGCACTTAAAGACATCATTGCCGATACATCTGATTATGGACCAATAAAAAAGATAGTTGAAACAGAAAATGAAAGACTATTAAACTTTTATATAGTTCTTTCAGAGCGTACTCATAGAACAATTACACCAGAGATTATAAATGCCTACCAGAGGTTTAAAGAGTCTTTGGTCTGGAATATTATTGAAGAGGCACGACAGACCCTGTATTTTAAATCAAAAGCTTTTTACAAAAGATTAATAGCATTATGGAAAGAAACACAGGACCAAGAAAAGATAAAGGGGTTAATTAAAGACCTATCTATCCAGGGACTCAGATAGCCCCTGGATATTAACGAGGAGGTAGGGGTATGAGGATTGTTGCTGGCATTGATGGAGGCTCTGTTAGTGTAAAAATAGTTGTCCTTGATGAAAACCAGAAAGTGCTGGAGCGTATTTACAAACGACACAAAGGACATCCCTTCACTGTAACATTCGAGCACATCAAGGAGCTGACCCAAAAATACCCAGATCTTCAGGTAGTGTTTACAGGCTCTGCCGGAAAACAGATGGCTACATCACTGGGTGGTGTTTATGTAGATGAACTATCTGCACAGGCCATCTCAACAAGACATCTTTACCCTGAAGTAAAAACCATTATAGAAATGGGCGGTGAGGACTCAAAGCTGATAATACTGGATGGTGATAATATAAAAGACTTTTCACTGAACTCGGTTTGTGCTGCTGGCACCGGAAGTTTTCTTGACCAGCAGGCAGAAAGGCTTCGCCTTAGCATAGAGGAGTTCAGCGAACTTGCTCTCAAATCAAAGAAACCTCCACGGATTGCCGGCCGTTGCAGTGTGTTTGCCAAGTCGGACATGATACATCTTCAACAAATAGCCACACCAGTTGAAGATATAGTGGCCGGGCTTTGTTTTGCTGTAGCAAGAAACTTCAAGGGCTCTATCGTCAGAGGTCGTCCTATCTTTCCAGAGGTCTCTTTTCAGGGTGGTGTGGCACTGAACAAAGGCATGGTCAGGGCCTTCAAGGAGGTATTTGAACTGGAAAATCTGGTTGTACCTGAGGAGGCCCCTTTGATGGGTGCCTATGGTGCTGCAATTAAGGCTGTAGAAGACGCCATTGGCTCGGAAATCGATCTTTCCGAAATGGAAAGGCTAATTAATGGCCTGAGGTTCAAAGACAACGGACACAGCCCCCTTATTTCAAAGGATGACGATTTTATAAAAAGACATCTACAGCATAAGGAAGATGGCGGTTCTTTACCATTAAATGGTAAAGAAAAAATAGATGTCTACCTTGGTATAGATATTGGCTCTATAAGTACCAATCTGGCAGTAATTGATGACGAGGGAAATCTTATCACCAAACGTTATCTGATGACCGCTGGCCGCCCTATTGAGGCGGTGCTTCAGGGTCTCAGGGAGATAGGTCAGGAGATCGCAGACAGGGTAGTTGTGCGAGGAGTAGGCACAACTGGCTCGGGCAGATATATGATTGCCGATTTTGTGGGTGCAGATATCGTTAAAAACGAGATCACTGCCCAGGCCACAGCCGCTTCATTTATAGACCCTCATGTGGATACCATCTTTGAAATAGGCGGGCAGGACTCGAAGTATATCTCCCTCCGTGATGGGGTAATAGTTGATTTTGAAATGAACAAGGCCTGTGCTGCCGGCACCGGGAGTTTTCTTGAAGAACAGGCAGAAAAGCTTAATATCTCGGTGAAAAACGAATTTGCAAAAACAGCCTTTTGCTCTGAAAGCCCCTGTCGTCTTGGTGAACGCTGTACTGTGTTCATGGAAAACTCGTTGATGGTGAATCTTCAGCGTGGAGCCTCAAAGGAGGACCTTCTTGCTGGGCTTGCCTATTCAATAGTTGAAAATTATATTAACCGTGTAGTAGCAGGCAGACCAATCGGACAGAGGATATTCTTCCAGGGTGGCACTGCCTTCAACAAAGCTGTGGTTGCGGCCTTCGAGAAATACCTTGGCAAACCTGTTATTGTGCCTCCAAACCATGATGTAACAGGTGCAATTGGCATGGCCCTGATTGCAAGAGACTATGTAAAAAGCAAGGGGATTGAACGCTCCTCCTTCAAGGGCTTTGATCTTGTAAACAGACGATATACACTGAGTTCTTTTGAATGTAAAGGGTGTGAAAATCTCTGTGAAATAAACAGGGTTAAGATAGAGGGTGAAAAGGACTTTCTTTTTTATGGTGGTAGATGCGAGAAATACGATATAAGGCGTAAAAAGAGTCAGGCCATAGAAGACCTCTTTGCCTATCGAGATTCCCTGCTCTGGAAGGCCCACGAAGAATGGCTTAAGAAAAAGGAGGAGGGTTACAGCCCCAAAAGGGGTATTCTTGGAATACCTTATGTTTTTTATTTTCACGATTATCTGCCATTCTGGAGCACCCTGCTCTGGGAGCTTGGTTTTGATGTTAGGGTATCGCCCAAGACAAACCAAAAGATCGTCAACTCAGGTGTAGAGTGTGTGCTTGCAGAGACCTGCTTTCCAATAAAGGTTGCCCACGGGCATGTCAGATATCTTTTAGAGCAGGGTATAAGAGATATTTTCTTGCCAAGTTTTGTAAATATGTGTAAACCCGAAGATAGCTATGAAAAAGGACATGCCTGTCCTTTAACCCAGAGTTTTCCGTACCAGGTACGCGTTGCATTCAATAATATCAACATAATTACCCCGGTAGTGAAACTCAAAGAAGGCATTGGTTTTATGATTAAAGAACTTAAAAGAGTATTCAAAGAATATTCCATATCAACATCCGAGATTAAACGGGCACTTCAAAAGGCAGAGGAGGCACAGGAGAAATTTTTCAGGGAGATTAAATCAAAGGGCCAGCAGGTTTTACAGAATCTAAAGATGCCCACCATTGTAATTGTCGGAAGGCCCTATAACTCGTTCGATATGGGCGTTAATCTCGAACTGCCTCGAAAACTTGCAACCCTTAATGTCCAGGCCATTCCCATGGACTTTCTGCCCGAAAGCGACATTTACCACGATTGGCCAGATATGTACTGGAGGTCCGGCCAGAGGATTCTCAAGGCAGCCAGAACATTGAAGGAATATCCAGAACTCTTCCCCATATTTATAGGCAACTTCTCCTGTGGCCCTGATTCCTTTATACAGAAGTATTTCGAGAAGGAACTGGAAGGTAAACCATATCTACACATAGAAATAGATGAGCACAGTGCCGATGCAGGTGCTATAACGCGTTGTGAGGCTTTTCTCGATAGCATCAAAGTACAGATGGAGAAGGGCAAGATCAGAAGAAAACCCCAGAGACCACCAAGAAGAACCTTCATTTCCCTGAAAGGCAATGGACGAAAAAGAACTATCTTCATACCATCCATAAGTGATCATGCCTATGCAGTTGAGTCGGCCTTTAAATTCTGTGGTGTTCCTGCAGAGGTGCTGCCTGAGTCTGACCAGAAAACCATCGAAATAGGCCGCAAGTATGTCTCGGGCAAGGAGTGCTATCCATGCACTGTAACCACCGGTGATATGCTGAAAAAGGTCTTTTCACCTGACTTCAGGCCAGAGGAGTCGGCCTTTTTCATGCCCTCTGGAACAGGCCCTTGCAGATTCGGTCAGTATAACCTTTTTCAAAGGATGCTACTTGAACAGCTTGGTTTCGACAATGTTCCCATATACTCACCTGTTCAGGATGTCACCCTCTATAGAGACCTTGGTATTGTTGGAAACGATTTTATAAAGAGGGCATGGCAGGGCGTGGTTGCCTTTGATATGCTTTTAAAGTGTCTGCATGAAACAAGACCTTATGAGGAGATCAAGGGCTCAACGGATGAGCTTTACAACCATTACAAGGAGAGACTTCGCAATGCCCTTGTCTCAAGGAATGGCTCTCTTGAGATGGTACTTCAGGAGATGAAGCAGGAGTTTTCGTCACTTAAAAAGACGAAAGAGAGAAAACCTCTTATTGGTATTATAGGTGAGATATTTGTAAGATCAAACAGATTCTCCAATGAAGAGCTTATAAGAAAGATAGAGGCCCTTGGTGGCGAGGCCTGGCTTTCGCCTGTTGATGAATGGATCTTTTACATAAATTATATGTCCTTGAAAAAGGCCTTGCGAAAAAAAGACTATTCTGGTATTATACAATTCCTCATTAAGAAGTTTTACCAGGAGAGGATTACTCATAAGTACGAGAAGCTCTTTGAAGACAGTTTGAAGACTGTTCCAGAACCCTTTACAAAAGAGGTTCTCAAAAAGGCATCTCCTTATATCCACGAGTCCTTTGAAGGAGAGGCAATATTAAGCATTGGAAAGGCTATAGATATGATTGAGCGTGGGGCCTCGGGTATAATAAATGCCATGCCCTTTGGTTGCATGCCTGGCACAGTGGTTACTGCAATCATGAGGGCAGTATCAGAGCAATACGGGATACCGGCTATCAGTATTCCCTACGATGGCACCGAGTCGGCAACTACTGAGCTTCAGCTTGAGGCCTTCATGAATCAATGCAGGAAGAAGATATAGGATTTTAGATTTTAGATTTTAGATTTTAGATTTATGGAAAGGAGGTGAGTAAGTGGGAAGCGTAAAGAAGTGGCGTAAAAAAAAGATCAACAAACACAAACATAAAAAGCTACGCAGAAGAATGAAGCATAAAAAATAATACAGAGGGGTATTAAATGAAAGAAGAAAGACTTTTACAGGAAAGAATCAAGCTTCTTGAAAAAGAGGTTCAAACCCTTACACAGGAACTACAGGATCTATCAGATAGGGTTAAGGAGCTTGAAGAGCTAAGGTTTGAACTGAAGGGGATAAAACTGTTCCTGAGCAGAAACTATCCGGACTTCAAAAGTATCTTTCCCGAACTAATTAAAAAAGTTAAATCCAACATTCAGTGAGTTCAACTACCAGACGCCTTTATATCCAGGGCAGGAGGGATTTGCCAGTCATCGTCTTCATTCATGGTCTTGGCACAAACCACAAGGTCTGGACTGATGCAGAAGATGTCAAGATTTTACTGGGACGATATCCACTAACCACTGTACTGGCTCGTCCGCCCAGGGTTGACAGACATGATGGTCTGATAAACTTTGGGGTCAGACCCAAAAATCCTCGCACAGTGTTTCATGATCTCAAAGACAGTGGATTTACATTACTTCTTTATTCCCAGCGTAGATCTGCAGCCGGACACCAGGTGATTTTAAGGGAACTTCGAGAGGTTCTGAATGAATATAGTTTAATAGATTCAAAACCCATAATTTTTATATGTCATAGCAGGGGTGGTCTTATAGCAAGAAAGCTTCTTGAAACTGAAAGAATTAAATGTGCAGGCCTGATTACTATCGGCACACCTCATCACGGAAGTCAAATGGCAAGGCTTGCTGGATATTTAAAAAAACTCTTACCTCTGGTTGAACCTTTTTTAAAAAACAGACTTCGTAAGGAATCAAGTGAGATTATTGACAGAATAACAACGATCCTTAAGGGAAAGGCGACTTCTGAGCTATTGCCAGGTTCTAAATTCATCAAAAGCCTTGACAATTCAATACTAAAAAGTATAAAAACATTATCTATAGGGGGGACCGATCCCACCCTTTTAGCAATTTACAGGTTTAACAAGAGGATGAACGCCTATACACCTGTACTCAAAATACCTAATATTTTAAGCA
>JAADIE010000071.1 GCA_013151495.1 Nitrospirota bacterium
TGCCTTTTCTATTTCCTTCTAAGGGAGTGGGGTAAATGATAGAGCTTAATAAGTGGTTTTTTGTCCAGCTTGTCAACTTCCTCTTTCTAATGATTATCCTTAACATATTAGTTTTCAGACCCCTCCTTGATCTATTCCAGAAGCGTAAAGAAGCTACTGAAGGAGCCCTTGAAGAGGCAAAACGTTTGAATGAGGAAAAAGACAGGATAATTGCTGAGTACCAGAAAGAACTTGCAGCAGCAAGAGATAAGGCAAGGGAGATTTATAACACACTCAGAGAAGAGGGACTTAAGAAACAGAAAGAGCTTATTGAGGCAGCCCATGAAGAGGCCTTGAAGGAAATAGAAAAGGCACAGCAGCAGATTAAGGAAGAAACTGAAAGGGCCAGAAAAGAACTTGGTGAGGCTGTCAGAAGGTTCTCTGAAGAGATAGTTAAAAAACTTGTAGAGGTATAAAGGATATGGGAAAAAGAAAGATAAAACAGATTTTACAGGCTATTGCACTTGGGGGCTCATTGGTTTTGCTTTATGCACCAGCTATACTTGCAGTTGAAGGCGTAGGTGAACATGGTGAGGACTGGAAGGCCTGGATGTGGAAGATCATAAACTTTGCTCTCCTTGTAATTATACTCGTGAAGTTTCTTGGCAAACCAATGAGAGAATACTTTAAAAAGAGAACCGAATTGATCCAGAAGTCTCTTGACGAGGCAAGAGAGGCAAAAGAGATAGCCCAGAAGGCACTTCAGGAGGTGCAGGAGAAGCTTAAATTAAAGGATGAAGAGATAGAAAAGATTATTGCAGCTGCCAGGGCATCTGGAGAGGCCGACAGAGAGGCCCTTATCAAAAAAGGTGAAGAGATGTCCGCCAAAATAAAGGAACAGGCCAAGAGCAATATAGAGGTTGAGCTGAAGAATGCCAAGGCCCAGCTCAGGGCAGAGGCAGCAGAGCTTGCAGTAAAGCTTGCAGAGAAAAAACTAAAAGAACAGCTTACCGAAGAGGAGCAGCTTAAACTACTTGAGGAATCAATAAAGAGATTAGAGGGGTAACATGGCAAAGGGAGCAAAAAAATCGGCCAAACGTTATGCAAGGATGCTTTTTAATCTGACAGGAGCTGAAAAGGCTGAGGAAACCATCGACATACTCACACAGCTTGCTGAGATAATCGAGGAAAACAAAGAGGTAAAAAACTTTTTCTATTCTCCACTGGTCAATCCCGAAGAGCGTTCAAAGGCAATAGAGGCAGTAGCTGAGAAATTTGGTTTTTCTGATGATCTCAAGAAGTTCATCATATATATAAGTAATATTAAGGCTATAGATGCCCTCAGAGATATTATCAGACACTATACAAATATATATTACGAAAGACAGAGAAAAACCAAGGCAACAGTTATAACACCGGTCAAATTCAATGGCAAATACGAAGAGAGACTTGTAGAGGCCCTCAGAAAGCTGACCCAGAGAGAGGTAGAGCTTGAGTATATTCACGACCCTGAGCTTCTTGGCGGCATAGTGGTAAAAGTTGGTAGCACCATGTATGATTCAAGCCTTCGTGGTCAGCTAAACCTTCTTAAGGAACAGCTTAGCAGATAATAAATGACTAATAAAAAGGGGTGATGAGATGGAAATTAAGGTCGACGAAATAAGTGAACTAATAAGAAAACAGATTACCGATTTCGAGAAAAAGGTAGATGTTAGTGAAATTGGTACTGTTTTAAGTGTTGGTGATGGTATTGCCAGGGTCTACGGCCTGGAAAATGCCATGGCCAGTGAGCTTCTTGAGTTTCCGAATGGTGTGTTCGGAATGGCCCTTAACCTTGAAGAGGATGTAGTTGGTGCCGTTCTGTTTGGTGAAGACACCCTCATCAAGGAAGGAGATATAGTAAAGCGTACTGGAAGAATTATGGAGGTGCCCGTTGGTGAGGCACTTCTTGGCAGAGTTGTTAATGCTATCGGCCAGCCAATAGATGGCAAAGGCCCCATTGATGCCAAAGAGACAAGACAGGTTGACATAGTCGCCCCTGGTATAGTTGATCGTCAGCCGGTCAGTGAGCCACTGCAGACCGGTATAAAGGCCATAGATGCAATGATTCCAATCGGTAGAGGTCAGCGTGAGCTTATTATTGGTGACCGTCAGACAGGTAAAACAGCCATAGCCCTTGATGCAATAATAAACCAGAAAGACACCGATGTATATTGCATCTATGTAGCGGTAGGTCAGAAAAGGGCAGCTGTTGCAAGGGTTGTTCAGACCCTTGAAGAGTACGGTGCAATGGAATATACAACCGTTGTTGTTGCAACAGCCTCTGAGCCTGCCCCACTACAGTACATCGCCCCTTATGCTGGCTGTGCAATGGGTGAATACTTTAGAGACAACGGAAAACATGCACTCATCATATACGACGATCTCAGTAAACAGGCCGCTGCTTACAGGCAGCTTTCACTGCTTCTGAGACGTCCACCAGGCCGTGAGGCTTACCCTGGTGATGTCTTTTATCTGCATTCAAGATTGCTTGAAAGGGCTGCAAAACTGTCTGATGAGCTTGGTGGCGGTTCTTTAACAGCACTTCCTATAATCGAAACCCAGGCAGGTGATGTTTCAGCATATATTCCAACCAATGTTATCTCTATCACAGACGGTCAGATATACCTTGAGCCAGATCTGTTTTACGCAGGCGTCAGACCTGCAGTTAATGTTGGTCTTTCAGTCAGCCGAGTTGGTGGTGCTGCTCAGACCAAGGCAATGAAACAGGTTGCTGGTACCCTGAGGCTCGATCTTGCGCAGTTCAGAGAGCTGGCAGCCTTTGCACAGTTTGGATCTGATCTTGACAAGGCAACACTTGCTCAGATCGAGCGTGGTAAGAGGATGGTAGAGCTACTCAAGCAGGATCAGTACCAGCCAATGCCTCTGGATGAGCAGATAATAGTTTTATATGCAGGCACCCAGGGCTTTCTCGATGACATACCCGTTGAGTCCATTAAGGCCTTTGAACAGGGCCTGCTCAGTTATGTAAGAAGCCAGAAGCAGGATCTTAAAAAAGAGATCATGGAGAAGAAGGCCCTTGATGAGGACTTGAAAAATAAACTCAACGAGACAATAGAGGCATTTAAGGCAACCTTTAAGGCATAAAGACTGGAGATAAGAGACTATGGCTACATTAAGAGATATTAAAAGAAGGATTAATTCCATCAAAAGCACGGCAAAGATTACCCGTGCTATGAAGATGGTCTCTGCAGCCAAGCTGCGTAAGGCTCAGGACAGGATGTTTGCCCTGAGACCCTATGCTGAAAAGATAGATGAACTCCTGCACAGTCTTGCCCAGCCCGGTGAGCAGGATGTACATCCGCTGCTAAAGGTAAGACCTCGAAAAACAGTAGAGGTGCTTATAATAACCAGTGACAAGGGTTTGTGCGGTGCCTTTAATGCAAATGTACTCAAGGCAGGAGTGAGTTTAATAAACCGTTTACGGTCAGAGGGGCTTGATGTATCTCTCAGCACTATTGGTAAAAAAGGTAGAGATTATTTCAAGCACCGAGAGGTCAAGATGAGACAGTCCTGGACCGGTCTTTCCGGGAAGGTCTCTTACACTGCAGCCCAGGAGGTAGCACGAGAGTTAATGCAGAGTTACATAGATGAGACCTTTGATGAGCTCTATATTGTCTACAATGAGTTCAAATCAGTAGTAGCCCAGACAATAGTGGAGAAAAGACTACTGCCCATTGCAGAAATAAAGCAGGAAGAAAAGGAGGCCTTCAAGGACTTTCTGGTTGAGCCTTCAGAAGAAGAGATATTTAATGTGTTGCTACCAAAAAGTATAGAGGTGCTTGTATTCAGGGCATTGATAGAGTCGGCAGCATCCGAAGAGGCTGCCCGTATGACAGCAATGGAAAATGCAACCAAGAACGCCGAAGAGATGATTGATCGACTGACCCTCGAGTTTAACAAGGCACGACAGGCCTCTATTACAAAGGAACTTATGGATATTGTTGGTGGAGCAGAGGCATTGAAAGAGTAAGGGAATTTTAGATTTTAGATTTGGGATTTATGAGTTTAGGGATTTTTAAAATATAAATCTTTATGGAGGTAATAAAATGAATGAAGGCAGAGTTGCACAGGTAATAGGTGCGGTAGTTGATGTCGAGTTTGAGACTGAGCTACCCGCTATATTAAATGCATTGAAGATAGAGCAGCCTGCAGATCCTGAAAAAGGCCTTCCCGAGATTAATCTCACCCTGGAGGTTGCCTCTCACCTTGGAGAAAACAGGGTAAGAACCATTGCTATGGGCCCTACTGATGGTCTTGTACGCGGAATGAAGGTTGTAGATACAGGGCAGCCAATTGCAGTGCCTGTGGGTGAGGCCACACTTGGTAGAATCATGAATGTTACAGGCGATCCTTACGACAATGCCGGTCCGATAAATGCAAAAGAGCGCTGGCCAATACACCGTCCAGCACCTGATTTTGTAGAGCAGGAGCCAGCCACTCAGGTCTTTGAAACAGGCGTTAAGGTCTTCGACCTGCTTGTCCCCTTTGTTCGTGGTGGTAAGATGGGAATGTTCGGTGGTGCAGGCGTCGGTAAGACGGTTATCATAATGGAGATGATTCACAACATCGCAATGGTTCATGGTGGTGTGTCGGTGTTTGCAGGTGTTGGTGAAAGGACAAGGGAAGGAAACGACCTGTTCCTGGAGATGAAGGAATCTGGAGTTATTGAAAAGGCAGCACTTATTTATGGTCAGATGAATGAGCCCCCTGGTGCACGTCTCAGGGTCTCGCTTACTGCTTTGACTGCTGCTGAGTACTTCAGGGATCAGGGACAGGATGTTCTTATCTTTATCGACAATATATTCCGTTATACCCTTGCAGGTGCAGAGGTTTCGGCACTGCTTGGTAGGATGCCATCGGCAGTTGGATACCAGCCAAACCTTGCCACAGATATGGGTATGCTTCAGGAAAGAATTACAACCACAAAGAAGGGCTCAATTACTTCAATGCAGGCTATTTATGTGCCAGCAGACGACCTGACAGACCCTGCTGTTGCAACAGCATTTACCCATCTTGATGGTACAGTTGTTCTTTCAAGGCAGATTGCAGAGCTTGGTATCTATCCTGCAGTTGACCCGCTCGATTCCACCTCAAGGGCACTTGACCCAAGAATAGTCGGTGAAGAACATTATCAGGTTGCCCGTGGTGTTCAGAAGATTCTCCAGAGGTATAAAGAGCTTCAGGATATTATCGCAATCCTGGGTATGGAAGAGCTAAGCGAGGACGATAAACTGGTAGTTGCCAGGGCAAGGAAGCTCCAGAGATTCCTCAGTCAGCCATTCCATGTTGCCGAGGCCTTTACAGGCACTCCAGGTAAATATGTAAAACTGGAAGACACAATCAAGGGCTTTAAGGCCATTATTGAAGGCAAATACGACGATCTGCCAGAGCAGGCCTTCTATATGGTAGGTACCATTGAGGAGGCAGAGGAGAAGGCCAAGAAGCTTGGCTGGAGCAGAGAGGTTTAATAAGATTTCAGATTTAAGATTTCAGATTTCAGATTTTAGATTGTAGATTTAAGATTTTAGATTTTAATAGTTAGGAGTGAGATAGATGGCTGAAAAACTAACCCTTGAGGTAGTTAGCCCCTATGGGGCTGCTTTTAAGGATGAGGTAGATGAGGTGGTTGCCCCTGGAACAGAGGGCGAATTCGGGGTACTACCAGGACATGTACCTTTTATAACAACCCTGAAAATTGGGGTGCTTGTTTATAAAAAAGACGGAAAACCTGGCTATATCTTCGTTAATTCAGGATATGCTGAGGTTTATGAAGACAAGGTCCTGGTGCTTGCCGACAGTGCAGAAAAGGCAGAGGATATAGATGTAGAAAGGGCCAAGGCAGCCTTGAAAAGGGCTGAGGAAAGGCTTCAAAAAAAGGAGGATATAGACTTTGCCAGAGCACAGGCTGCTTTACAGCGAGCCCTTACAAGATTAAAAACAGTTGAATTAGCTGGTAAAAAATAGAACACTTAACCAGACTATTGTCCCATAAAGATCTTTTCTTTATCTATAAAATTATGTTATAATTTCGCATGTCTCTTGACGACCACAAATTAAGGGTATTCTGTACAGTCGCTGAAACCAAGAGTTTTTCAAAGGCCTCCGAGATAATACATCTGACACAACCGGCAGTAAGTCTGCAGATTCAGGCCCTTGAAGAACTCTATGAGACAAAACTCTTTGACCGTTCAAGTAGTGCCGTAACCCTGACACCAGCCGGTGAGGTCCTTTATAAATACGCAAAGCATATTCTTGGTCTTTATGCATCAGCTGAAAAGGAAATAGGTGAACTAACAGGGCTTGTCAAGGGTAGCATCTCTCTGGGGGCAAGCACAACAATTGGAAACTATCTGCTGCCCAAGATAATTGCCGACTTCAGAAAGTCCCGTCCTAAAATAAAGATCCATCTTCAGGTAGGAAACTCAAAGAGAATTGTGGAACTACTAAACAGTGGTAATATTGATATTGGATTAGTTGAAGGTGAGATCTCAAGACAAAAGATAACGACCAAGAAACTCATAGATGACGAACTCTGCCTTGTGCTTCCACCCCAGCACCCACTGGCTAAAAGGAAGGATGTCTCCATCTTTGATATCACCAACGAGCCCTTTATCCTCAGAGAAGAGGGCTCTGGAACCAGACAGGTTATCGAGAAGTATCTTTCCAAGCACGGAATAACAACTCAGAATATGAAGATAACCCTTATCCTGGGCAGTACCGAGTCCATAAAACATGCAGTGGAAAACGGTATGGGCGTTGCTATAATATCAAGGTGGGCTGCTCTGAAAGAGGCTAAATTTGGCACCCTTAAACTTCTTAGCTTCAGAGAAGAAAAATTTATGAGGGAGTTTACCCTTATAACTCAGAAAAACGAGGTGCTGTCTTACGCTGCCGAGGATTTTCTGAACTACCTGCAGAGCTATCCTTATGAAAAGCTTCTGAGCATCTAACCTACCCTTACAAAACCATTTCCTTCAACCACTCTGCCAATTATCCAGTAACTCACACCATTTTCATCGAAATGTCTAAGCCCCTCACGGTTAATCGAGACCAACAAACCACCAGAGGTCTGAGGATCAAAAAGAACAAGTTGCATAACCTCTTCAACCATTGCACCGAATTTAACCCTGTCTTTATAAAACTCCAGGTTTTTATAAGCACCTTCAGGAACAATGCCCTTTTCAGCAAGCTCTTTAACACCCTTAAAAACAGGAATACCTGATGCCTCAATAACATAATCTACCCTGCTTTCAGAAACCATCTTTACGGCATGCCCCAGCAGCCCAAACCCTGTAATATCGGTACAGGCAGAGGCACCACCCTCAACCGCAACCCTTGAGGCCTCCTTATTCAGGGTGGTCATACTCTTTACAGCCTCGTTAAGATCCTCATCCTTAAGTCGCTGGCCCTTAAGGGCTGTTGTAAGGATGCCTGTTCCAATGGGTTTTGTGATAACCAGCAAATCCCCAGCCTGCGGGGTGTTGTACCTCAATATTTTGTCGTTTTCAATAAAACCGGTAACCGATAAACCAAACTTGATCTCGGTGTCTTCGAAGCAGTGGCCACCAAGAAGTGCCACACGGGCCTCTGATAGCATATCCAGGGCACCCTTTATCATAAGTCTGACAACCTCAATATCATAATCACACGCAGGATAACCAACTATGGACAGGGCAGAAAGTGGAGTGCCACCCATTGCATAGATGTCGCTAAGGGAGTTTACCGTAGCAATCTTACCAAACATATAGGGATCGTTAACCAGAGGTGTTATAATATCAACCGTCTCAACAAGCCCCCTCTTGCTGTCAAGCCTGATCACGCCGGCATCATCCCCGGGTGGCACCAGAACATTCCTGTCTGATGTACGGTCAAGGCCTCTTATAACTCCGTCCAGCTCCGCTGGACCAAGTTTGCCTGCTCAGCCAGCAGCCTTTACCTTCTCTGTCAATTTCCACCTTGTTTCAGACATATAGAAATTTAACATAGGTCTAATAGAAATAACAAATAATTTCGTATCAGTTAATATCAATAGTCTCCGTTAAAAAATACAGGGGATATTAATTTTGAGCGGTTTTAATTTTGCTAAAGATTTGCCATGGAAGGCAAATCGCAAAATCTCCTCGGAACAAGGGTCCCCAAAAAGTCACAGACTTTTTGGGGTACAACTGCCAGGGATGGCCTGTGAGAATGAGACGAAAAATTAATATCCCCTGTATTACATTAAGTTATAATCGTTTATCAGAAGGTTATGATATAATCATAAATACCACCAGCTCTGAAACTTTAAATCTTACAGTTTTTTCTTTTTTTAAATTATGTACATCTATCTTAATGGCAGCATCATCAACAATAAAGAGGCAAAGGTCTCTGTTGAAGACAGAGGCTTTCTTTTAGGTGATGGTCTTTTCGAGACGATCAGGGCCTATAATGGAAAACCCTTCCTTTTAAAGGCTCATCTACAGCGCCTGTACAGGGGACTTGAAAGGCTCTCTATCACAATAAGAGAAACCGGTGAAGAGCTCTCAGGTGTTGTAAAGAGGCTTTTAGAACTAAACTCCTTAAAAGATGCCTATATCAGGATTACGGTCACAAGAGGCCTTTGCTCAAGAGGTATAAGCACAACGGATTGTACAGAACCAACTGTCTGTATTGTGGTAAAGGGCTTTAACCCTCCCGATGGAAGGCTATACAGAGAGGGGGTACAACTCTGTTTTGTCCAGAGGCCAAATCTAAGGATACCGGAGGATGCTGATATAAAATCATTGAGCTTTTTAAATTATATACTTGCACGCACAGAGGTGGAAAGAAAAGGGGCCTTTGAAGGTATAATGCTTAACCCCGCAGGCCACCTCACTGAATGCACAACAAGCAATATATTTTTTGTAAAAGATGATATTTTCTTTACACCGGCTATTGAGACAGGCATATTAAATGGCATAACCAGGCAGACTGTAATTAGCCTCTTAAAACAAAACGGCTACAGAGTAGTGGAAGGTAGATTTCTATCGGATGACCTTATTGAAGCTGACGAAGTTTTTATAACAAATTCCCTCATAGAGATTTTGCCTGTATCAGGCATAGAAGACCAGAAATTCAAGCCACCTGCCAGCACATTAAAACTGCATAGCCTGTACCAGGAGATGATCAAGACCGAATGCTTTTAGACAGGTATTTCCCTGAACATGAATGCCCCCAGCACTAAAGCCATAAAAGGTACAAACCAGCCAGCAATTACTGGTGAAGCCACAGAG
>JAADIE010000062.1:0-16213 GCA_013151495.1 Nitrospirota bacterium
GAAAAGCGCAATATACTCTCCCTTGTACACCAGATACATTATTAAACGGCCTATATCATGCAGAAGCCCTGAAAGGAAACATACCCCTCCATCAGTGATTGGAATCTTTTTACATAGCACATCTGAAATCACAGCCACTTCAAAGGCATGTTCCCAGAAATCAGTAATATTTTTTGCCTCTGTTTTATTGAAAAGATGAATTACCGTCATACTTATTGCTATACTCTTTACAAGATCAAAACCAAGAAACATTACCGCCTGTTCAATACTATTTATCATCCCTGAATGGCCAAAAAAGGGAGAGTTAGCCATGGATACTACTTTTTCTGCAATGGCCTGATCATGTTCTATAACCCTGGACAGATCCTCGAAGGAGGCATTCTCATCACTCACAACCTCAATCACCCTGCGCATAACAACAGGGATTGTCGAAAGGCTTTTAATCCCTTTCATATCATCTCTTATGTTGCGCATTTTGCTTTTTTTACAGCTACAAGAAATTCCTTGAACCTGGCTAAGGTAATTGGCTTCTCAAGGACCCTAATACCTTCTTCTTTTTTCAACTGTTCTATTTCAAAAGAAGAGACCTCCCCTGTTAAAAGACACAGGTTTTCTCGATCTAAATACTTCATGGCTTCATAGACAAAATCTATACCGCTCATCTTTGGCATTCTATAATCTATAAAAACCAGATCAGGCTTTACCCTTTTAATTATCTCCAGAGCCTCCTGCTGAGAGTCTGTAATAAAGTGTTCCTCACCCAATAGTTCAAGAAAGTCATGAAAAAGATCTCTGATTAATGGATCATCATCAATTACCAGCACCTTAAGTCTATCCCCTTTAAGCCGCTCTTTGTGTTCAACTGGAAACTCTATAGTAATACAACTTCGATTATCCTGTTCACCAAATAATATCTTTCCTTTGTTCTGATTAATTATATTATTTGCATAGCTCAAAGAAGGTACAGTGTTTTTCTGCTGATCAAATATAAAGCTAAGGTGTGCATGATCATTACTCCTGCCCATTCTGATTAATATTACATTGTCTTTCTTACTTTTATCTGTTAATTTTATTATTTCCATAAAAACATACAACAGGGCCCTCAAAAAATTCTGTTGATCACCACTGATAACTAAATCTTCTTCAGTTTCTTCCAGTGAAACTGTGATATCTCTTATCCTCATTTGATAATCAACCAGATCAATTACCTTTTTTAGAAGATCTTGAAGCCTGAAAGTATTCATCATTTCTGTCTCTCTCCCTTTATCCATAAGTATTTTTGTACAACTGATAGAGGTCTCTAACAGGTCGTTGAGCTGCTGAAGCCTGTAACTCTCAGGAATGGGTGAAGAAAGTATCCTGAGTGCCTCTTCAAGCAGTTCTTTTATAACAAAAAAAACCTCTTCTCTGTGTCCGCTTTCCATAGTAACTTATCTATCGTCCACAAGAAAATTTTACTTTAATTACTTAAATTTTATTTCAAAACACATCAAATATCAACAATAAGTTGTTTTTCTAAAAATCCATTGACTAAAATAGGTAATTAAACAGAAAGGGCGGTTAGCTCAGTTGGGAGAGCGCCAGAATCGCACTCTGGAGGTCGGGGGTTCGACTCCCCTACCGTCCACCAGGCCCTTCCATAAAAATGAACATGTTATTCTTTTTTAAAACTCCATATAGCAGTAAATTCGTTGCTATGGATTTACTAAAAAAGACAGTATGCGGAAGGATTTCCAGTGAAGGTTTTTTATATTCTCTGAGGTTCTGATTCCATCACAGTTGTGAAGCTTGCGGTGGATCAGTCCTCTTCTATAATAATGGCCTCTACCGGGCAGTTCTCCTCTGCAGCCTCACAGCAGCCCACATAGTCGCAGGCATCAGGGTCTATAACCTTTGATTTGCCTATCTCTTCATCCAGCATAAAAACGGCCGGACATATCTCAGCACAATTACCACAGCCAATGCATTTGTCTTCATCGATGGTGATCTTCATGGTTGATAATTATAACAGATAGAAAAGTAAAAATATAAGTTCGTTGACCTCGGCCACTGTACCCAATGTATCGCCTGTCAGGCCACCAAAACGTCTTGAAAAAAGTGCGGTAAGCAAAAGTGCACCAAGCAAGCAGACAAGCACCGATGAAAGCCCCCTGTAAAATGAAGCCATAAATAACACACTGAGAAGCATAATTGAGGTGGCCACATAGTACTGCTTTCGGCCGGTGTAACTTATGAAAAGATAACCTAATCCCTCGGTTTTAGCTGCCCTGCCATAATACATACTAACCACCATGCTCCAGGCACCGGCCACAGAAAAGACAATCAGGGCCTCGGCATGTCCCTTTTTTATTGCTGTATAAAAAAGCACCGCCTTTAGTAGAAGTGCAAGCAAAACAGAAACCGAGCCTACAGGCCCGGAGGTGCTGTCTTTCATTATCCGAAGGCAGTCCTCCCTGTCTTTCCTGCTGGCCAGGGCATCAAAGGTATCTGACAGACCATCCAGATGAAAGGCCCCTGTAATAGCCACATAAACGATTAAAACAAGTACAGCCACCACCTCTTCAGGATACAAACCACCAAGTATCAGATACACCCAGTAAAGGATTAAACCCTTTATCAGACCTACAAGTGGGAAAAAGGCTGTGCTCTTTCCAACATCCTCCTCAAGACATTCGGTCTCCTTGAAAAAGGGAAAGGGAAGTATGGTAAGGAATAAAAAGGCGTTTTTAATGCCCCTTAGCATTGCTTTTCTCCTGTAACCCCGGCCTCATCAAAGGTTGCCATCTCACGGTAGATCTTTAGCCCGGCATCAAGCAAAGTCATGGCCACAGCAGCACCTGTGCCCTCACCAAGCCGTAGATCCAGATCAAGAATCGGCCTTAACCCCATGTGCTGAAGCATCACTTTATGTCCGATCTCCTGTGAATTGTGGGCAGAAAACATATAGTCCTTTACCAGAGGGTTTATGGCATAGGCTATTAATGCCCCTGCCGTGGATATAAAACCATCTACCACTACTGGCAGGCCAAGCTGTGCTGCCCCAAGGCAAAGCCCTGCAATTCCTCCTATCTCAGCTCCACCAACCTTGGCAAGCACATCAATAGGGTCGGATGGGTCGGGTTTGTTTACATCTATAGCCTTTTTGATGGCGTTAATCTTTCTCTGGAGGGCCTCATCGCCTATCCCGGTACCACGGCCGGTTACCTCAGCCACATCCCTGCCAGTTATCACGGCCGCAATTGCAGAGGAAGGGGTGGTATTAGCAATACCCATCTCACCGGTTGCAAACATCCTGTATCCCATTTCTGCATACTCCCTGGCAAGCTCTATCCCCACCTCTATGCATCTTTTTGCCTCCTCTACTGTCATGGCAGGGCCTTTGGTCATGTTCCTTGTGCCATAGACGACCTTTCTCTTTTTAAGACCCTCCATGTCCTGGAAGTCAAAATTAACACCAATGTCGACCACCACCACATCAGCCCCTGCATGACGGGCAAGTACATTAATACCAGCACCACCATTTATAAAATTAAAGACCATCTGTCTTGTAACCTCTGATGGGTAGGCCGACACCCCCTCTTCACTGACACCATGATCCCCTGCAAAGGTAAATACCACCTTTTTTGGAATCTCTGGCATCTCATCTCTGTATATAGCAACAAGCCTCCTGGCAAACTCTTCAAGACGACCAAGGCTACCAGGGGGCTTTGTTAAGTTGTCAAGCCTTTTCTGGGCCTTTTCGTAATAGCTCTCATCAATGGGTTTTATTGATTCTCTAAGCTCCTGAAGCATAACACACACCTCCCTGGTTTAAAAACTCTATTTTAACTTCATTGAAAGTCCGCTTACTATAAAATATACCCTATCTGCAACCTGGGCTATCAACTGGTTTACCCTTCCTGCCACATCCCTGAACTGTCTTGCAAGGGGATTATCTGGCACTATGCCAAGGCCAACCTCATTGGAGACGATATAAACACTGCTTTCGCTGGCTATCTCAGCTAATACTGAACAAAGCCCTCTGGTCTCCTCTAAAATGGCCTCCTCTTCTAATCCATCAAGCATCATATTTGAGATCCACAGCGTTATACAGTCTAACACAATCACATCAAACCTGCCCTTTAGATTGCCAAAAAGCTCCTTTATTTTTAAGGGCTCCTCAAAGGTCTCCCATCTATGTGCCCTTTCAGCCTGATGTCTGCGTACACGCTCTGCCATCTCATTATCGGTAATCCGTGCGGTTGCTACATATGCCCTTTTGCTTCCAATGCCCTCAGCCTCATTTAAGGCAAAACTGCTTTTTCCACTTCTTGCCCCACCAAGCACGAAAACTATCTCGCCCCTTTTACTCATCCTATATCTCCAAAGGCCATAATCCTTAGATACTCTACAATGGTATCATAGTTTTCAGGTCTATGGGGAAAATCACATCCAGAACAGTCCTTTACCCTTCTGCCATCGGGCAGATTAATAAATGAAGGACTTCCAAGACACTCGAGATAATACATGGGGCAGTAACAGAACAGACAGTTGAACTCAGGTGAGTCTGTCTTATGACAGGGAAAGTACTGACAGGAAAAATTACAGTAAAACCTGTATGACCGGGCTGTCTTTACAATTTGCTGAAGACTCATTGCATAGTTGTACCACAATATATGGTGATATGTCAATAAAATTATATCAATATATAGTACTCTCTTGACTATGCCCTGTCTGTGGACAAAAGCATCCCCTTAAATCTGATATAATCAAGCCTATGAGCAAGAGGGAAGAGATAACCCGCTCGGCCTCTGTAATGTCCTTTGCCATACTGTTAAGCCGTGTACTTGGCTTCATACGCGACATGGTGCTTGCCCGGTATCTTGGTGCTACCGGGCTTTCGGATACCTTCTTTGTTGCCTTCAGGGTGCCGAACCTTTTACGAGAGCTCTTTGCCGAGGGCTCTATGTCCTCTGCCTTTGTTCCGGTACTTACAGAGGTAAGCGCAAAAAAGGGAGATGAGGAGGCCAGGCGATTAACCTCCATAACCTTTACCTTTATCTGTGTAAGTGCCGGCATTGTGGTGATTCTGGGCATCATCTTTTCGCCTCAGATCGTAAGGCTTATTGCACCAGGGTTTCAATCCGTGGAAAAGCTCAGGATCACTGTTTTACTAACCCGTATAATGTTTCCCTTTTTACTATTTGTCTCCCTGGCCGCCCTTTGCATGGGTGCACTTAATGTGAAAAAGGTCTTTTTTATACCCTCTCTTGCCTCTTCCTGGTTTAACCTGACGGTGATAATCTGTGTGGTTGTGCTTACGGCCCTTACAGGAAAGCCAATTATAGCGGCAGCAGTGGGGATTACAATTGGTGGATTCATGCAATTTGCCACTCAGGTACCGGCTTTTTTGAAAAAGGGCTATCGTTTCAATCTTAACTGGAACTTTTCCGACAGTGGCCTGAAAAAGATGGGGCGCCTAGTGCTACCCACAACCATAGGGCTTGCTGTTTCGCAGATTAATATTTTTGTAAGTACCATTTTGGCATCCTATCTCAGGGAAGGAAGCATTACCTACCTTTATTATTCCATGCGGCTTATCCAGTTTCCAGTGGGTATATTTGGAGTTGCCATGGGCATGGCGGTGCTGCCAGCCCTGTCAAGGCATGCAGCCATGAAAGACATGCGTAGCCTTAGAGAGGATTTCTCCTATGCCATCAGGATGCTCTTTTTCATAACTGTGCCTTCAATGATGGGGCTTATTGCATTAAGAGAGCCCATTGTAAATCTGCTCTTTCAAAGGGGAGAGTTCGATTACACAGCCACACAGGGAACGGCCTTTTCCCTGATCTTCTATTCCCTGGGGATCTGGTCAATTGTGGGTGTAAGGGTGGTTGTATCTGCCTTTTACTCGATGCAGGATACCCGTACTCCGGTAATAGTAGCAGCAATGGCAATGCTATTAAACATACTGTTAAGCCTTGTGCTGATGGGTCCTCTAAACCATGGTGGCCTTGCCCTGGCAAACTCCATTGCCTCCTGGGCCAATTTTTCGGTACTGTTTTTTGTGCTCAGGAGGAGGCTTGTTAGTGTTGATGGAAAAAGGATCATCAGGGGGTTTCTGAAGATACTGGCGGCTTCCGCTGTTATGGCACTAATTGCCTGGGCATTGCTAAGGGGTCATATCTGGCAGGAAAGTGGTTATCTTGCAAAAAAGAGCCTTTACCTGGGGGCTACCATCCTGCTTTCAGGTGTGGTGTATGCAGGCTGTTGTAAGATTTTCGGGGTTGAGGAACTCTCAGAGGTACTCAGGCTTTTTAAAGTTCAGAAATAGGGCACATATTCTCTTATTACAATCAAATAGAATAGAAAACAAAGTAGAGCCAGGAGTATAAATATCAGGATTCCCTTTATCTTCATCTTAAGGGTTGCCTTCTGGGGTTTGATTCCATAGTCTTCAGGATTTAAAACACCACGCTGGGCCTCTGACAGGACCCTACGTGCAAGATGACGTACCCAGGGAGGAACCTCACCCGAGTTGAAATATCTCTCATAGTAGGGTTTCAGTCTTTTCTCTTCTACTTTTGAGCCGTACCAGTGCTCGTAGGCTATCTCAAAAAACCTGTACTCCGACACCTGGAGCATTGATGCAGCATTAACCACCTCCTGTACCTCATCGGAGTTAGCCTTTTTAGTTTTAAACAGGCCTGCCAAAACCACCACATACCTCTTATTAATATTTAACTATACTCTGAGCGCAAAATAAAGAAAAAATGTTAATTTGTTGGTCTTAACTGTCCTTCACAAAGCTCACAACCAATGATGCAAGGGCAGCTATTACACCACCTGCTAAAAAGGCATAATGATAGCCTAATCTTTCCCAGATCAGGCCAAAGAACAGACTTGCTGGAAGGGCTGCTATACCAACTATTGCATGAAAAAATCCATATGCCCTCCCCTTAGCACTATCAGGAACAAGACGTGCAACCCATGCCCTTTCTGCTGGTTCAGTAAAACCAAAGTATATACCATAGGCAAGGAATATAGATATGAGGACTGTTTCACCCTCAGCAAAAGCAAACAATATATAAATCACTGAATAGTATAACCAGCCGATTATTATCATATTCTTTCTTCCAATCCTGTCCGAAAGCCTACCACCAGTGTATGTGGCAAGCATCTTTACAATATGAAAGCCAGACCAGAGTAATGCAGTGCCAGCAGCACTAATTCCCTCCTGGTTCAATCGAAGCAACAAAAAGGCATCCGAAGAATTTCCAAGGGTAAAAAGAAAGATCGAAAGGAGGAAGACCTTAAAGTTCCTGTTCAGTACTCTACCCTCATCGGGATTAGTTATCCTGGAAGGCCTTTCTTTTTTAAACGGAGTACTTTGCTCTTTTACAAAAAACAGAAGGCATAAAACAACAAACACACCCGGCGCAAAGGCAAGTAGAAAAACAGTCCTTAGCTCCAGACCGGCAGCCTTAAGTAGCAGTACTGCCGCCAGAGGCCCCAGCACTGCTCCTGCATGATCCATAGCCCTGTGAAATCCAAAGGCACGTCCTGATATAGTCCTATCGGTAACATCTGCAATCAATGCATCCCTTGGAGATGTCCGCAACCCTTTACCTATTCTATCCATAAATCTAAAAAACAGAACCTCTTGCCATAGGGTTGCTATCCCTATCAAGGGCTTCATTAATGAAGAAAGTGAATAGCCTATCACAACGATGGGTTTTCTTCTTCCTGTTTTATCTGCTATATATCCGGATGCAATCTTAAGCAAAGATGCAGTGGTCTCAGCAACAGCCTCGATGGTTCCAAGCGCAAAGGCCCCTACTCCAAGCACCGATGTTACAAACACAGGCAACAGCGGGTATATCATCTCGCTTGAAAGATCGGTAAGAAGG
Source organism: Nitrospirota bacterium (assembly GCA_013151495.1). Lineage (GTDB taxonomy): Bacteria > Nitrospirota > Thermodesulfovibrionia > Thermodesulfovibrionales > JdFR-85 > JAADIE01. Next base: position 7,890 of record JAADIE010000062.1, read on the forward strand.
CTTACCAGGCCAAGCACCACTACTGTAAATGGGACCTTCAGTGTTTACCTCCTATTTCTAAGGCATAAATACCTCTTCCAGGAGCAGGCTTTTATAGAAATGATAACTTATAGATTTATCATAATAACAGCTTTTCTGTAATGTTTGAGGATTTATTTTTGAAAAACAGGCATGAAAGAAGCCACAAACACACCCGAATCAAAACTAACTCCTCCATTATTCGCACTTAATTCAGTAAACACGCCAGAGTACCAACCCTTCCCGCCATTCTAATTACACCACTCCAGTTTAAAGGAGAAATATTCATAAAAAGGGCACTTCCTGATACCTTACCCTCGATGCTCCAGTTGGTATTGTCTATCTGAGTCTGTCTATTTATGACTCCCTTTGTAATTGATTATGTTTTTTGTCTTGATGTCGTTAATACTCTGTACTGACCATCTGGAAGAGTTTCCCTACCTGTTCATGTTGACATAGCTTTATAAAAGATAGATGTAAGGGTCTGATTATCCAGAGGGGTACTGCACAGATCTAATACATTATACCGCTTAATGTCTGAGTTGCCAGATCTAAAATCGTTAAATAAGATAGTGGCTATATATAAGCTCAGTTATAGGGCTTATATTAATATGCATCAAGGTTGTTATAATCATGGATTGTTCGTGCTGAAAGACCGGTGTCAACATCAATCCCTCCAACGGCTTTTATACATACAGGTTTGGCACATTCGAAAGTGTTTAGGGCTCCAGAACCTATTAGATTGCTAAAGGCCCTGTCGGAATAAACAAATATTTTTGCATTCTTAACATATCCATCTATAACCTTTCCGGATATTACAGGATTTCCTCTACTACTAGCAGCTCCACAAGATTATTACCAGAACAGACAAAATAGAAACCTGCGCCCCATCAAACCACCTCGCAGGTGGTATACCACCTGCGAGGTGGTTTGATGGGCTATTATTTGACCGCCTCTACAAAAATCTTTTAAAATTCTAAGTAACCACAGAGCTCTTTCCTTTTTTCTAATCTGCGAGAGTGGCGGAATTGGCAGACGCGCTGGACTTAGGATCCAGTGGCTTCGGCCGTGCGGGTTCGACTCCCGCCTCTCGCACCACTGAAACATAAAAATCTACTGTTTTTTTACCTGCTCTCAGCCTTACAATAGTGGTATACGCATATAGAACCATCCAAAAAATATGACCTTTTTGGGATGGCCACATTGAAATACCTGCGAAAATGAACAAAAAGCTTATACCCTCGTTTTAATAATTGACCTTGAATAAACTGCAGGTTAAGTAACATTTTTTCTTGACATATACTATACATTTGTATAGTATATAAAAAGGATACCTATGATGCTTACAAAGGCGCAAAAGAGGGTTTTGGATTTTATACTGAAGCATATAGGGCAGAAGGGATACCCACCCACAGTAAGAGAGGTGGCCAGGGCCTTTGGCTACCGCAGCCCTCTGGCAGCAAAACAGCATATAGATGCCCTTGTAAAAAAAGGGTATCTAAAACGCAAGCCAAGCATATCAAGGGGGCTGTTGCCAGTAGGGCCTTCTCCAAGGCCCGTAACGAGGAGTATCCCTGTAGTCGGTACAATAAGGGCGGGCAGCCCTATACTTGCCAGTGAAAATATAGAGGAATATATAAACATAAATGTCGAGCTTTTTCCCCTTGAAGAGGGGTTCGGACTCAGGGTGGTTGGAGACAGCATGAAAGGAGCCGGCATACTGGAGGGGGATATTGTAATAGTTCGGCCAGAGGTTGAACCAAGAACAGGCGACATTGTGGTTGCCCTCGTGGAGGATGAAGCCACTGTAAAGAGACTGTTTATAGAGGATGGGACGGTGATATTAAAACCAGAGCATCCTGATATGAGGCCCATGAGATTTAAGGCAGCAGATGTCAGGATTCTTGGAAAAGTGGTTGGGCTTATAAGGAGGTTCTAAGATGACCGAAATAGATGAGCCTGTGGTAGTGGTGGCTACCTTTTATCAGGGAAGAATAAGGCCTGTAAAGTTTAAATGGAAGGGAAGGCTTATCCATGTAAAAAAGGTTACATACCACTGGATTCAGAAAGACGGTCTGAAAGAGATACACTTTTTCTCTGTTACCGATGGTAAAACCCTTTACAGCCTTGCTTACGATACAGATACCATCTCGTGGCATCTTCAGGCAGTGGAAACAGAGGGGGTATGATTTTAGATTTCAGATTTTAGATTTTAGATTTGAGATTTCAGATCTGGGGTTTTTTAAGATTTGGGATATTGTCTTTGATGGTATAATAGGGCATGGATATTTTAAAAGAGCTAAATAAAATAGAAGACCCTGTAAAAAAGAGGGCTCTTTTTGCTGCACTTTTAAGCAACGAAAGCGAAAACAGATGCGGAGAGATGCCCATTGTTGTTGGTGGTGAGGCTCTGGAGATATACACTCAGGGTGGATACACTACAGGTGATATTGACCTCAAGGGGCCAAAAGATTGTATAGAGGATATCCTTAAAGAGTGGGGATTTTCCAAAAAGGGTAGACTCTGGTTTAATTCAGACCTCGATATATACATCGATTGGCTTGGTGGAGAACTGGATGAGGGACCAGAGGCAGCAGAAAGGACCAATCTGGTAATAATAAAAGACTCCCTGAAGGTCAGGTTGCTGTCAATAGAAGACCTTATAATTGACAGACTCAATGCAGCAAAGCACTGGAAGGATGAAGATAGTCTTATGTGGGCAGGGGTGCTTGTAAGGGTTAAAGCAGCCCTAAACGAACAACTCGACCTGGAATACCTCTTGCGAAGGGCAAAAGCAGAGGAAGTGGAAGACCTGCTTGAGCAACTGCTGAGAGGGTAAACCATGGGTGTATACAGGTATGAGGAATTAAAAAAGGCCGCCAGACAGGCAAGGGCAGAAATAGCAAGAGGTCGTGGCATTGCTGTTGAAAAAGGAATAAGAAAAAAACCGCGGAGTCCTGAAAAACGGGAACTCCTCTTTCAGAGGGCTGTCGAGAGACTAAGGCGCTATCCGCCTTTAAAGACAGAACAGGGCATTGTACTTCCATACTTTACAGAACACCTCAGGAGAATCTGAATCAACTTCTACAAACCCCATGAAGACCATCATCCTTATAGATATGGATGCCTTCTTTGCCTCGGTAGAACAGCAGTCGAACCCTGCCCTTAGAGGCAGACCAGTGGCTGTGATAGGTGCTGGCAAGCGAACTGTGGTAACCACTGCAAGCTACGAGGCAAGGGCACGGGGCGTAAAAACCGGTATGAACCTTTACGAGGCAAAAAAGATCTGCCCGGAGCTTGTGGTTGTTGTGGGTAACAACGACAAATACACCCATACCTGCACAAAGCTCAAGGAGCTTTATCTTAAATACACACCAGATGTGGAGATATACTCGGTAGATGAGGCATTCCTTGATGTTACCGGTTCTGCCCATCTCTTTGGTGGTCCTCTTGAGATAGGCAGGAAGATAAAGAAAGAGATAAAAAGGCTTTTTGGTATAAATGCCACCGTTGGTATGGGCCCTAACAGGCTTATTGCAAAGCTGGCAGCTGATCTGTCAAAGCCTGATGGCCTTAGATGGATAAAAAGGGAAGAGGTGGCGGAGGTGCTCGAGGATCTTCCTCCAGAGCAACTCTGGGGCATAGGAAAACGCATGGCAGAACATCTACGAAGCCTCGGCATATGTACCTGTGGGGAGCTTGCACGCACACCAGTTGGGGTACTCAGGAGCCGGTTCGGTATAGTTGGCGAGCACCTTAAACGTATGGCACAGGGGCTTGATGACTCGCCAGTGGCGGCAGATGATAAAGAAACAGAGGATGTAAAATCCATAGGCCACAGTATGACCCTGCCCGAGGATGTCTACAGGATACCGGAAATCAAGGCCTATCTACTCCTTCTAAGCGACAGGGTCTGTTTCAGGGCAAGGCAGTACGGATATGCTGGCAAAACGGTTACCCTTATTGTACGCTACAGGAGTTTCGAGACCTTCTCTGTAAGAAAAAAACTAAACAGCCCAACCAACGATACCCACAGGGTGTTTGGAGCAATCTGCGAGCTCCTGGATGGTTTGCGGCTGAGGGAGCCGGTAAGGCTTCTTGGGGTCTCCATTGGTTCGTTACTCAGGCAGTCGGGACAGCTTGCCCTGTTTCCTGAACAGGACCGCCGAAGGAGACTCCTTGAGACACTGGATAGGATAAACCTTCGCTATGGTCTGAGAAGTATTGTGTGGGCAGCCACCCTTGAGCCAAAAAGACAGCCAGGTGTAATATCTCCGGCCTGGCGGCCAGAGGGAGTACACAGAAGCCTCTAACAGAGGTTGACCTCCCAGCACGATATATGGTAAACCTTAAAAAGAGGCGCTAAAGGCTCAGTAGAGCCATGAGAAGGAGGGGGTTATGGAATGTAAAAACATAGTAAAAGAAAGGGGCGGAGTATTCTGTAGTCTTAAAAACTCTTACTATGTTCCGTCCAGCTTTGAACTTTCCCTTTACTGTTTAAGTGGCAGTTACCACTGCTGCCCTTTTCTGCAAAATCAGAAAACCTATAATGCTCCAAAAGGTGGGCATTATTCTTCTCTGTCGGAAGGGAGGCATATCTATGGAGACAGAGCTTCAGAAAGAGGATATCCAGAGGGTGTATGATGAGTTTGTCGGCTATCTCACAAAAATTACCGACAAAAGCTACACAGCAGACCTTGCTCATAAGCTCAAGATACCCTTTGAGCTTTCCCTGTTTATTCAATATGCCATATCAGAATGTATGCACAATGGTGCAAAGAAGGATCTTGAGTATCTGTCAAAAAAGTATCTCAGAAGACTGAAAACCCAGGAACATAGAGAAAAAGTATAAAGACTAATGGCGAGGAATCCATAGCTTTCCCTTGTCGATTATGTGAACTACAGACCAGTGCCTCTTTTGAAGGGCACGGGCTATCCATCTTCTGTGGCATCGCCATGGGAACCTCTCAGCACATATAATTACTACGGTGGCATCCTTTGCAAGCCTTTCGATCTCATCTATTCCCTTTTTGAACTCCTCTGTAAAAGTATGCTGCAGATATCCACCCTTTCTGTATCCCCCAAGGAGTTTACCAAGATGTACATACCTGATAGAGTGCTCTTTTAGCATAGCCTCCAGATTCTCTCTGTTAAAATAAGGAATGGAACTCTTTGGAAACCGTCTTACATCAACAACTACATCTATTGAATAGGCAAGCAATATCTCTATGAAATCCTCCTCTGTACGCCGGTCTGTTCCAAGGGTGTATATGGTTTGATCACTCATGCCGCTACTCAGAGGAGCTTTTTACCCTGAAACTCCTTAGCCGGTTAATGGCCCCGGCAAGCTCAAAGGCCCTGAATTCTGCATAGTCCCCTTTCGGGATATCTGAAAGCACATCAAGCCCCTTTTCTTCAATATCTTTCATTACCGAGCAGATCACCTCTTTGAGGCAATGTTTTCCATCCATGTATCTCATGGCATAAACCATAGCATCGCCTATAGCCCGTGTCTGGCTTACTGAGACAAGCTGTTCAATAGCTGAAAGATCTATCAACTCCCTACCAAAGGCTATAGTATGTAAGGTCTTTGCCGCTACCTTGACCGCTTTTTTACCCTTTCTTGGATCAAGGCTTTCGCTCAGTGGTACACGAGCAGGAAGTCTTCCAAAATGCTCTCCACCTTCAGAGCGTCTTTCCTTCTGGTACCTTCTGGCTATCTCCTTTGCCCTTTCAGTGCAGTTCTCAGCCCTGTAGGCCTTCATACATATCACCCTATCGGCCACATCAAAGTACTCACCTGAGCCACCAATTACGATGATGCTTGAAACACCATAGTCTCTGTACAGAAGCCTGACCTTGTCTATAAAAGGGGTTATGGGCTCGTCCTTTTTGCTGATAAGCTCCTGCATCCGATGGTCTCTGATCATGAAATTGGTAGCCGATGTATCCTCATCAACAAGTAGCACCCTTGCCCCAATCTCGAGGGCCTCCATTATGTTTGCTGCCTGCGAGGTGCTACCGCTTGCATTTTCGGTACAGAATTCACGGGTACTCTTTCCATAGGGTAGATCCTTTATAAAAGGAGATATATCTACAGACTCAACCCTCCTTCCATCCTCAGCCCTAATCATTACCGTCTCCGGGCGGGAAACCACAAACTCTCTGCCATCTCCAGGGATATGGTCATAAATACCAAGCTTTATTGCATCAAGCAAGGTGGACTTTCCATGGAAACCACCACCAACAATCAGTGTCACCCCCTCTGGTACACCCATACCTTTTAAAGGCCCCCGATTGGGCAATCTAACCTCTACCTCAAGCTCTGGAGGCGACTGAAATACCACCGCATCCTTTAGCGGTCGTTGATCCACACCTGATGCCCTTGGTAGCACCGAGCCATCAGCCACAAAGGCAATAAGCCCGAGTTTATCAAGAAGCCCTCTAAGATAATCAGCATCTTCCACGGTTTCTATATGTCTGTAAAGGGCTGAGCTGTCAAGGTTTTTATAAATAAGGGCAGCACTTACAATCCTTGGCAGTTCTGAAAAAAACATCTGCTCTGCCACAGTGGCATCAATCCTTCTACCCTTTGCTGGAAGGCCTGCCGTTGCCCTTATCTCTACAGCCTCCTCATCTACCACTACCGAACTTCTTTTTAACACCTCCTGGGTGGGCTGGTCAATGCTGATGAGCCCGCTTGAGCCTGTACCCCTTACACGGGTATAAGAGCGCGAAAGCCTGAAGAACTCCCTGTTCAGGAAATCTTCGAGGGCCTTCCTTCGGCTTGGGTTTTTGTAGGTATCCTCAGGAAAGCCTGCCTTTTTCTGAGGCACCCTTACCCGAATACGGCTTGCATGGGCAAAGGGATCACCCTGAATTGTATCGAATATCAGGATATAGTCTTCAAACTGGTAGCTTCCCTTGATTTGTTTGTATGCCTTGTAACCCCTGGAATGTATGCTCTTTAATAGCCTTCGCAGATCATGTGAAGTTTTCATAATTAGTTATTATACCTGCTTTAATGGAAAAAACATTAAAAACCTCGGTCATATCAAAATCTCCCTTGACTTTGATGATCAAAATCTTTTAAATATTGAAGTTAATAAAGACTTCACAGTCTCTCTCTTTTCTGCAAAGAGACCATGATAACTGTTAGATCCCTTACTAAATATTACGGTAATATAAGGGCAATTGAATCGGTCAGTTTCGAGATAAAAAAGGCTGAAGTAGTGGGATTTCTTGGCCCTAATGGTGCTGGTAAGACCACAACCATGCAGATACTGACCGGTTATCTAATGCCCACCTCTGGCACAGCCATAATAGATGGTATAGATGTACTTGCTGACCCCGTTAATGTAAAAAAAAGAATTGGCTATCTTCCTGAAAACACCCCGCTGTATGAAGACCTGACGGTTTATGAATTTCTGTCCTTTATTGCAAGCACAAGAGGCCTGAATGGTTCGTCAGCAAGGGCCATCCGACGGGTCTCTGACATATGTGGAATTCACGATGTGCTTAACCGTACCATAGGCACCCTCTCTAAGGGATACAGACAGAGGGTGGGGCTGGCCCAGGCAATCATTCATGATCCCAAGATACTAATACTGGATGAGCCCACTACAGGGCTTGATCCATTACAGATAAGAGAAATACGCGCCCTCATAAAGGAGCTTGGTAAGGAAAAGACCATCATCCTTTCTACCCACATATTGCCGGAGGTTGAGCAAACATGCGACAGGGTTATCATAATTAACCAGGGTAAGATAGTGGCTGACAGCTCAATAGAGAGTCTGAAAAACAAAACCACAGGTAAAACCACTGTTGTACTAAAAGGCGAGGTTGATATAGATGGATTCAGGCCCTTCGGCCATGTGGAGGTCGGTGAAACCGAAGGACCTGAAGTGGTACTTACCATAACCCCTGAAAGAGACAGGGATATCAGAGAGGAGCTTTACAAACACTGCAGAGACAAAGACTATACCCTGCTTGAGCTTTACAGAGAAAGAACAAGCCTGGAGGATATCTTCAGGCAACTTACCACGGAGGCAAAACCATAATGATCGTACCCCTTGTAAAGAAAGAGCTAAAACAGTTCTTTTATTCGCCCGTTGCCTATGTGGTGATCTTCATCTTTCTAATAATCTCTGGATGGTTTTTCTCAAATGCCCTGTTCATTGTCAGAGAGTCTGAACTCCGGGGAATGCTCGATATTATGCCGCTTCTTCTTACATTTTTTATCCCTGCTATTACAATGAAGGCCATATCTGAAGAGCGAAAAACCGATACCCTTCAACTGGTGCTTA
>JAADIE010000062.1:16227-16536 GCA_013151495.1 Nitrospirota bacterium
GGAAGTGGTGATAAGCAAGTACATTGCATCCCTTTCTTTGTATGCAGTTATGCTCTCCTTTACCCTTGTGTATGTGATAGTGCTTAAACTGATTGGAAAGCCTGACGGGGGCGTCATAACAGCCTCTTATCTTGGTCTGCTGCTTCTTGGTTCAGCCTATATATCAATAGGAATTTTTGCCTCTTCCCTGACCCGTAGCCAGGTAATAGCCTTTATTGTGGGCTTTGGTATTATGTTTCTGTTTTTTGTATCCAGTCGATTACAGATACTTTTTCCCCTGTCCATGCAACAGATAATCGAGGAATTTTC
>JAADIE010000062.1:16579-50621 GCA_013151495.1 Nitrospirota bacterium
AACCTTTCGGACATTGTGTATTTTCTGCTTCTAAACATACTGTTTTTACTGCTTGCCACTTATCAGCTTGAAAGGGGCAGAAAATGAAAAAGACAACCGAAAGGATAATAAACATTGCCTCCATGGTTTTGATACTTGTGTTTGGTACCCTTTTAGCTGAAAGATATGGCCTCAGGCTTGACCTTACTGCTGAAAAACTTTACACCCTCAGTCCTGCTACACAGAGATTGCTTGAGTCTCTGGATGAAAATATCAATGTAAAGGTCTTCTTTTCAAAGGATATGCCCTATCCCTACAACACTCAGCGCCGTTATATAATAGACACCCTTAAAGACTACTCCAGGCTTTCCGGAGGAAAGATACTGCTTGATATCGTAAATCCCAAGGACCAGCTCAGGTTTGAGGAAGAAGCGCGCATTTACGGCATTCCACCGGTACAGATGAACGCCATTGAAAACAACCAGATCCAGATAAAAAGGGTATATATGGGAGTGGCCTTCATAAAGGGCGACAGGATAGAAACAATACCTGTAATTGCCGATGTAAGACAGCTTGAGTATCAGATAACATCAACCATAAAAAATCTACTGAGGGAAACCAAAAAGACCATAGGCTTTCTTAAAGGAAACCAGGAAAAACCACTTCATGCACTGAAGGAGTATCTGAAGAAACAGTACGAGGTAAAGGATGTATCGCCCAGGGCTGAGGATCTAAAAGACCTTGACCTTCTGGTAGTCGCGGGACCCAAAACAAAACTCAAGGATGAGGAACTCAGGGCAATAGATCAGTATGTTGTCAAGGGAGGTAAGGCCCTGTTTCTCATAGACAGAGTGGATGCCAATCCCCAGTATGGCTTTGGCAGGGAAATAAAAACCGGCATTGAGGACCTGTTAAAGCACTACGGGGTAGAGATAAGGCCAGCACTGGTTTATGACCTGTCGGCAGGGATGATTAATGTCAGCGAAAGACGAGGTGGTTTTGTGTTTACGACTATTGTTCCATATCCATTCTTTCCAAAGATTATCAATCTTAATCACGAAAGTATCATAACCCGTGACCTTGAGACCATCACCCTTGCCTTTGCCTCACCAATAGAGATTAACAAAAAAGATGCTCAGTTACAGGTTGAATGGCTTGCCAAGACAACAGACAGATCAGGCATCCTGGAAAAACCCTTCTACATTGCAATTGACAGAAAGTTCAACAGGGATGAGTTCTCAGGACCACCTTCAACGGTGGCTGTGCTGGTTCAGGGCAGGATTACCTCCATGTATGCAGATTCCAGGGAAAAGGATCTGGTAAAGGAGGGTGAAAGCAGATTCATAGTGGTCTCAGACAGTGACTTTGCCTCTGACGAGATGATTGATGCCCCTGGAAATGTCCAGTTTGTGGTTAATGCTATTGACTGGCTTGCAGAGGACGACACCCTTATATCTATCAGATCAAAACAGGTACAGGCCCGACCAATAAAACAACTCTCACCTGGCACACAGAGGGTTTTAAAATACACCATCATTCTATTACCTGCATTTCTGTCGGTGGTTTTTGCTGCCCTTGTATGGGTATACAGAAAGTCAAGGAGGGCAAGGTTATGAAGAGATACCTCCTGCCCGTAATAGCAGTGATACTAATGGTTTTGTACTTTCTTCCATATCTGAGTTGGAAAAACAAAAAGACTTTACATCTTATTAGCCTTAAACCAGATGAGATAAACAGTATTGTGATAAAAAAGGAGGGCACCGAATACGAGTTCAGAAAAGAAAACACCCACTGGAAGATGCTAAAGCCTATAAAATGGAAGGCTGATGAAGAAAAGATAAAAAGGCTGCTTGAGGCCCTGAGGGAGACTATATTGGAAACCCCTGTCTCTGATAAGGATTACCAGAAATTCAATATTAAAGATGATGGTAATTTTATTCAGGTATCAAATGGTCAGACAACCCAGACGGTTTTTATAGGTAAAAGAGGCGCAAGATACTCCCTGATTTATGTAAAACCTGAAAAGGACAAGAGGGTATACCTCGTCAGGGCACGCTTTGCCGACAGATTGCCTGCGGGCGAGAACGACTTCAGAGACCGGAGCATATTCAAGACCGATCCAGCCAGGATTAAGGCAGTCTTCTGGAAGGAGGGGGACAAAACCTACTCTCTGGTACGCCGAGAAGATGGCTGGTATGGTGGCAAAACCAGAGGAAAGGAAAACACTAAAGTTGATAGCAAAAAGGTAAAGGAGTATATAGACAGGGTTTCAGACATCGAGGCTACCGGGTTTTTAAAGGACGATAAGCTGCCCGAAAATGCAAAAAAGATCGGCTTTATAATTATAACCGCTGACAGAGAAACTACAATCGAGCTTTACAAAAAAGAAAATGATTTCTTTTTGTTTAATTCAGGACAAGCTTTCCGAATTACCTCTTTTGTTAAAGACAGGCTTTTCAGGGAATTGTAACTTTTATTTTTTATTTTTTTATGATATACTATCAAACATAAAAAACCCATTTGAGGGGGTTAGTCTTGATAAAGAAAAAACTATATGATGGGAGGGACTATTAATGCAGAAAGGGGTGGAGAGGCGGAAAAGTCCTCGTAACACATTTATTACCACAATCGACTTTCTTATTGCTTCAGAAGCCTCTGGCAATGAAGAAAAGCAATTGCAGAGGGGAATTACCATTAATATCAGTAATTCCGGAATGTGTCTTTATGTATTTAATCCAGTGCAGGAAGGCGAAGAGATCCAGCTTTATTCAAACACCATTGATCCACCCTGCCGTTCTGCAAAGATCAAGTGGGTAAAAAGGGTAACTAAAGATGTATACAAAGTCGGGATAAATTGTAACTGAACTTTTGTTATTTATCAAAAAAATTACAATGAATAAAAAGGGGCTCTGATGAGCCCCTTTTTGTTTTATATCTGTGGAAGCCTGGAAAGGGCCTCTTTTATCTTTTCCTCTGGATATTCATAGTCAACCAGTTTACCTTCCAGATAATCAGCATAGGCCTGGAGATCAAGGTAGCCGTGGCCGCTTAGATTGAATAGAATGGTCTCCTCCTTACCCTCTTCCTTACATCTTAATGCCTCATCTATTGCTGCCTTAACCGCATGGGAACTCTCCGGGGCTGGAATAATTCCCTCTGAGCGGGCAAATTGAAGGGCAGCCTCGAACACTGCTGTTTGTGGATAGGCCTTTGCCTCTATAAGGCCATCATGATATAGTTGACATACCAGTGGGGCATCTGCATGATACCTGAGTCCGCCAGCATGAATCCCCGGTGGTACAAAATCGTGCCCCAGGGTGTACATCATAAGAAGCGGCGTCAAACCTGCTGTATCTCCAAAGTCATACCTGAACTCTCCTTTAGTAAGGGTTGGGCATGAGGCTGGCTCAACTGCTATTACCCTTAACTGTTTGCCATTAATCTTGTCCTGCAGGAACGGAAAGCTCAGACCTGCCAGATTGCTGCCACCACCGCAACAACCCACTATTACATCAGGATAATCCCCTATCAACTCCATCTGTTTTTTGGCCTCGAGTCCGATAACGGTCTGGTGTAAAAGCACATGGTTCAGCACCGAACCAAGGGCATAGTTGGTATCAGAATGGGTTGCAGCATCCTCTACTGCCTCTGATATGGCAATTCCCAGACTCCCCGGGTTATCAGGGTCGGCCTCAAGGATCTTTCTTCCAGCCTCGGTTTTGTCTGTGGGGCTTGCAAAGACCTCTGCGCCCCAGGTCTCCATGGCAATTCTTCTGTAGGGTTTCTGATTGTAACTTACCTTGACCATATAAACTGTAACATCTATACCAAAGAGGCTTCCAGCAAGGGCCATGGCAGAGCCCCATTGACCAGCTCCAGTTTCAGTGGCAATACGCTTTACACCGGCCTGTTTGTTATAGTAGGCCTGAGGCACCGATGTGTTTGGCTTGTGACTTCCTGCCGGGCTAACCCCTTCGTATTTATAGTAGATCTTTGCAGGAGTGCCAAGGGCCTCCTCAAGCCTGTGTGCCCTGTACATGGGAGAAGGTCTCCACAGGGTATAGATCTTCAGTACATCTTCTGGAATATCGATCCATCTCTGGTCAGAGACCTCCTGCTCTATAAGAGCCATAGGAAATATGGGTGAAAGATCATCTGGACCCACGGGTTGTTTGGTGGCCGGATGAAGTGGAGGTGCCGGTTTGTTCGGCATATCAGCCATAATGTTGTACCACTGTTTGGGAATCTCGCTGTCAGGCAATATTATCTTTGTTTGCATACCTCGCCTCCTTCTAAAAAAATTGGTTCATTAATCATAGCATTGTGGTTTTTTATTGTTCAACACATGGGCAAACCAATTATAATAGATTGTATGATTAGAGTTGTTGAGAGAAACGGTAAAGAACACCTTATAGAAGGGCCAAAAGAGGTAAGGGCAATCCTCAGAAAGCTAAATATTCTGGAAAATACCGTGCTTGTCGTAAAAGGGGATGAGCTGCTTACCCCTGACAGAATGGTAGAAGACGGGGCAACCATCGAGCTTATCCCTGTAATCAGCGGTGGAATGAAATGCAGGGTTTGTGGCCAAACAGCGGTTATTGCCATACCAAGACATAATGCTGCCTTCTGTAAAGATCACTTTCTTGAGTTTTTCAAGAATCAGGTCACGCGGGCTATCAAGGAACATGGTATGTTCAGAAAAAAAGACCGCATACTGGTATGTGTATCAGGTGGAAAGGACAGCCTTGTACTATGGTATGTTCTGACCGAGCTTGGATACAACACCACCGGATTGTACATCAACCTTGGAATAAATGACTACTCAACCACTTCAAAGCAAAAGGCCCTCAAGGCCTCAGAGGCCCTGAAAAGAGAGCTCATTATAAAAGAGTTCCACCTCGAGTATGGTTCAATAAAGGCAGTTGCGCGCCGTGGTGGCAGGTCCGACTGCTCTGCCTGCGGCACGGTTAAAAGACACTACTTCAATAAGGTAGCCATTGATGAGGGCTTTGATGTGGTGGCAACCGGGCATAATCTTGACGATGAGGCAGCAAGACTGCTTGGTAATCTTCTGAGGTGGCAGTGGGAGTACCTTGGCAGGGTTACACCTGTGCTGGAAGAGGCCAGGGGACTTAAAAAGAAGGTTAAGCCCCTTTGCAGGCTCACCGAACATGAGATAGCCACATATGCCTTCCTCAAGGGAATAGATTATATTGTAGAGGAATGCCCAATGAGCCGCCATTCAACATCGCTACTTTATAAAGAGGCCCTCAACCGGATTGAACTTCAAAGCCCTGGCACCAAGCACTACTTCTATCAGGAGTATCTACGCACTGGCAGAAAGGTATTTCAGGACCGATTGGGAACACCGGTAGGTGTATGCTCAAGCTGTGGAATGCCAACCACTGAAAGGGAATGCTCCTTTTGTAGACTTATCAGCAGATATCTTGATTCAGTAAAACGACCTGCAGCTACTGGTTCTCAGTAAAAATCCTGTCAAAATCCTTATGGATCTTTTTGAAAACATCTAATATCTGGGGATCAAAATGAGTTGGACTCGTTCGTCCATCACCATTGAAAATTATATCAATGGTTTTTTCATGTGAGTATGGCTGTTTGTATGGTCGTGAAGACCTCAGGGCATCATACTGGTCCACAAGCATAACGATCCGTCCCTCAAGTGGGATCTCTTCTCCCTTGAGCCCTCTGGGGTATCCTGTACCATCCCACTTTTCATGATGAGTAAGAGCTATTGAGGCACCCATCTGTATTACTGGATATATGGAGCCCTGTAAAATCTCGTACCCGATGGTAGTATGTTTTTTTACGATCTCAAACTCCTCAGGTGTTAACCGCTCAGATTTCAATAAAATACCATCGGGTATACCAATCTTTCCTATATCATGCATTGGGCTTGCCTGCTGAATGTCTTCAATGAATTCCTCATTAAGTCCCAGTTCTTCTGCAAGACGTTTACAATAAATACTTATTCTGTGAATGTGACTGGCCGTATCTTCATCCCGGTATTCAGATGCAATAGTAAGTCTCTGTATTATCTCCTTACTGGCACCTTTTACCTTCTGGAGGGCAAGCTGAAGATCCTTTGTTCTTTCAAAAACCATCTCCTCAAGCCGCTGATTATACTGTCTGTTTAGTAATACCAGATCGTAGTAATTAATGGCCTTGGTAACCGAGTAAAGTATATATTCTATTTTGAAAGGTTTTATTATAAAATCATGGGCACCATGTTTGATAGCATTTATTGTCATGTCCATATCAGGATAGGCAGTAAGTAGAATTACCGGGATATCTGGATTCTTTAATCTCAATCGTCTCAGAAGGGTAAGGCCATCTATCTTTGGCATTATAATATCACTAATAACCAGATGAAATTCATCCTTCGAGAAAATTTCAAGGGCCTCTTCAGGGTCACCTGTATCAACAACCCCGTAACCAGACTCTTCAAGGGCTGTTACTATAACCTCACGCACTACCGGATCATCGTCAATTACCAGTATACGGTGTTGTTGCTCCTTGTCCACGATAGTTACATTATACACCTAACCAGTCTTAAATACCAAGAAGCTTTAAAGCTAAACGGCTAAGATTCAACATGCTCTATTATGCTATCATAATAAACTGATTGGTATATGGAAGAATTAATTAAAACAGCTAAAAGAGTCCTGAATATCGAGGCCGAGGCAATTAAAACACTTATAGAGCGTCTTGACGATAGCTTCTTAAAGGCTGTTGATGTAATCTTTAAAAGCACCGGCCGTACAATTGTAACCGGCATGGGAAAATCCGGTATAGTGGGCAAAAAGATTGCAGCCACTCTTTCGTCAACCGGCACACCTGCTGTGTTTTTACACCCCGCAGAGGCAGCACATGGAGACCTTGGCATGGTAACAAGCAATGATGTACTACTGGCCATCTCAAACAGTGGTGAGACTGAAGAGGTTATAAAACTGATACCTTTTATAAAAAGGTTTAATGTTTCTCTTATTTCCATGACCCGTCCTGGCTCAACCCTTGCACAGGCATCTGATGTGGTGCTTGATGTATCTGTTAAGGAGGAGGCCTGCCCACTGGGCATTGTGCCAACGGCCTCGACCACTGCCTCACTGGCAATGGGTGATGCCCTTGCTGTTGCGCTTTTAGAGAAAAGGGGCTTCAGAGAAGAGGACTTTGCCTTATATCATCCAAATGGATCGCTTGGGAAAAAGCTGCTTGTGAAGGTTGAGGACCTTATGCATACAGGACACGATGTGCCCATGGTTATGCTTCATACTGTAATGACCGATGCCACTGTTGAGATGTCTTCAAAGCGTCTTGGAATGACGGTTGTTTGTGATACCAAAGGTAAAATAGCCGGTATTATCACAGATGGTGATCTCCGTAGAGGCATTCAGCGCTGGGGTGCACGGTTTTTTACCATGAAGGCCGAGGATGTTATGACAAAAAATCCTAAAACCATTGAAAAGGATGTACTTGCTGTGAAGGCCCTCGCGGTAATGGAACAGCACTCCATAACATCCCTTATAGTGCCTGATGGTGATAATAGGCCTATAGGGGTTATTCATTTACATGATATACTAAAAAGCGGAATAGTATGAAAGGCTCTAAAAACAAAAGAGGATACTTTGGTCTTTACGGTGGAAGATTTGTGCCCGAGACCCTGATTCCTGCCCTTGAAGAACTACAGCAGGCATTCAGGAGACTCTGGCGCGACAGGGCTTTCAGGGCTGAATTTGACTCGCTTCTCAGGGACTATGTTGGCCGTCCAACACCTCTTTATTATGCCAGTCGGTTAACAGAGCATCTTGGTGGTGCCAAGATCTATCTGAAGCGTGAGGATCTCACCCATACGGGTGCTCATAAGATAAACAATGCCCTGGGACAGGCCCTTTTAGCAAAGGCCATGGGGAAAAAACGTCTTATCGCTGAAACCGGAGCTGGACAACACGGTGTAGCCACTGCTACAGGAGCAGCCCTTGTAGGGCTTGAATGTGAGATATACATGGGCTCTGAAGATGTCAGGAGACAGGCCCTTAATGTCTTCAGGATGCAGCTACTTGGTGCCAGGGTTATTGAGGTAAATATCGGATCGAAAACCCTGAAAGATGCAATTAACGAGGCCCTGCGAGACTGGACCACCAATGTCCGAACCACCCATTATGTGCTGGGCACTGTGTTTGGGCCCCATCCTTATCCAACAATGGTCAGAGAATTTCAGTCTGTGATAGGCAAAGAGGCAAAACGGCAGATCCTTAAAGCTGAAGGCCGTTTGCCAGACTATCTTATTGCCTGTGTTGGCGGAGGTAGTAATGCAATGGGGCTTTTTCATGCCTTTCTGAAAGAGGATGTCCAGATGATTGGGGTTGAGGCAGGCGGACTTGGAATACGCTCAGGTAAGCATGCTGCCAGGTTTGCAGGTGGCTCTGTAGGAGTCTTTCAGGGCTGTAGAAGCTACCTGCTTCAGGACAAAGATGGTAATGTTCTTGGAACCCATTCTGTATCTGCCGGGCTTGACTATGCCTCTGTTGGCCCTGAACATGCCTTCCTACATGATAAAGGCAGGGTGAAATATACTTATGCCACCGACCGTGAGGCCCTGCGGGCCTTTGAGATATTGTCGAAGACAGAGGGAATAATTCCTGCCCTTGAATCAGCCCATGCCGTGGCTGAGGCAATAAAACTTGCTCCTAAGCTACCAAAAGATAAAATCATAATCGTAAATCTTTCGGGCAGAGGCGACAAGGATGTTCCACAAGTTGCCAGACTTAAGGGTATTAAAGTAGTTCTTTAGAAGCCTTCCATTATTGACTGTCGTATATTTATTGACAATTTCAGTCCTTTGAGTTAAAGTGATGTTGAGGTATTCTGTATATGGACTCTGAACAGAAAAAGCATATCAGTAGCGAGTTTATAGAAAGCTTAATCCTCTTTTTAAGTGTAATAAAATGGTTCTTTATCGCATCCCTGGTTGGTATTATTGTAGGATTTTCTACAGCCGTATTTCTCAAATCCCTTGAAATAAGCACGGCCTATACATCGAATTTTCCCTACTATTTTTTAGTGCTTCCTCTGGGACTTTTCCTTAGTAGCTTTATTACAAAGTACTTTGCCCGTGACGCCGAGGGCCATGGCACTGAAAAGGTTATAGAAGCTATTCATAAAAAGTCAGGAAAGATAAGTCTTCCCGTGGTACCTGTTAAGTTCCTGGCAACAGTTATAACGGTAGCAGCTGGTGGCTCAGTAGGCAAGGAAGGGCCGGCTGCTCAGATAGGTGGTGGGCTTGCATCAAAGCTTGCCGATCTATTCAGGTTCGAGGCTGAGGATCGGAAGAGACTGGTCATTTGTGGTATCAGTGCTGGTTTTTCTGCAGTCTTTGGTACCCCTATTGCGGGTGCAATATTTGGTGTAGAGGTCCTGTTTATTGGCAATCTCTTTTATGATGCCCTTTTCCCCTCATTTGTTGCCGGCATGATCGCCTATCATGTTACCACCATGCTGGGTATTGAGTATTTTCATCAGCCCCTTGATTTTGCACCTGTATTCAGTGGGCCCTTTATACTTGAGGTGCTCACCATAGGGATATTGCTTGGTCTTGTATCCTTTGTCTTTATAGAGATGCTTGAGTTTATCGACAGAAAAAGTAAAGCCATACCCTGGTGGAAACCTTTAAAGGGACTCTTTGGTGGTGCCCTGCTGGTGGTCCTTACTTTTCTGTTTTCTGAAAAATACCTTGGCCTTGGACTTGATACAATTAAAGCAACCCTCCAGGGAGAGATGGTACCCTGGTATATGTTTTTTATCAAGATGCTTTTTACAGCTATCACCCTTGGCTTTGGTGGAAGTGGTGGAATTGTAACACCCATATTTTTTATAGGTGCCACTGCTGGTAGCTGTTTTGCTACCCTGCTGGGGCTTGACCGAACCACCTTTGCAGCTATCGGTCTTGTTGGGCTTTTATCCGGAGCTGCCAATACACCTATAGCGGCAAGTATTATGGCAGTGGAGCTTTTTGGCTCAGAAATCGCCCCCTACGCAGCCATGGTCTGCATAATCAGCTACCTGATAACAGGCCATCGAAGTGTCTATCCAAGTCAGATAATAGCTCGTACAAAATCACCAACCATTTATATCGAACCTGGTAGAGTGATCGAGGAAATAGAGGGCATTGAGATCAGGCCTCGAAAGAAAACCATATACGCACTCTTACTCAAATTAGTAAAATATATAAATAGGCTTACAAACAGACTTATCAAGAAGCTACAGGAGAAACTTTCCCGTTGAGCAATCATGGTTTTGTTGTTGCAGCTGTAAACTCAGGTGCTGGTAAAACCACCGTCTCTCTGGGCTTAATGGCCTCCTTTATAAGTACCGGCAAGGTGGTACAACCATACAAGGTTGGCCCCGACTTTATTGATCCAGGCCTTCATACCCTTTTAACTGGCCGCCCCTCAAGGAACCTTGATCCATGGATGTGTGGAAGGGATTATACCATTGAGACCTTCCACAGGGGGATGCAGGATGCCCACATAGCTGTAGTAGAAGGTGTAATGGGGGTGCTGGATGGTGGCATATCCTCAACAGCCTCTGTGGCAAGACTTCTTAAGTTACCTGTTGTGCTGGTTCTGGATGTCACCAGCATGGCGGAGACGGCCGTGCTTCCGGTAAAGGGCCTTATGGAGATAGATAAGGGCCTGAGAATTGCAGGTGTAATCCTGAATAAAGTGGCATCAAGGAGACACTTCAGTCTTGTAAAAGAGGCCATCGAAAAACACTGCAGAGTGCCTGTATTTGGCTACCTGCCAAGAGAAAAAACAATCGAGATGCCCCAAAGACACCTTGGCCTTTATACTGCTGAAGATGGATGGCTAACCAGGAAGTTTATCCAGAGACTGACCGAAGAGTTTTCAAGACAGATCGACTTAAAGGCACTTCTTAAACATACAGAGATTGAGGTAAAAAGGATAGACAACACTGTTACACCCACTGATAGGGTCTGCCGTATTGGTATTGCCCGTGACAGTGCCTTCTGTTTTTACTATCCAGACAACCTGGAGATGCTCACGATAAACGGGGCTGAATGTATATACTTCAGCCCCATAAAAGACAAACGACCTCCAGAGGTAGATGCACTTTATATTGGAGGGGGATATCCGGAACTCTACGCCAGAGAACTTTCCAACAATCAGGAGATGATAGCCTCGATCAGGGATTTTATAAATCGGGGTAGCCCTGTTTATGCTGAATGTGGAGGATTTATGTATCTTACCGAAGGCATTTACCTTGATACTAATGAGTTCTATCCCATGGTCGGCGTCTATCCCTTTAGAACAAGATTACTAACAAGACGTGCAAGCCTTGGATACAGAGAAATAAGACTCAAACAGGCCAGCCTGTTTGGCCCGGAAGGCACCACATTAAGAGGACATGAGTTTCATTACTCAAAAATTGATGAAACAAACTCTGAAGAACCACTCAACATATACGAAGGCGCCAAGGGCTACAGAATTAAAAATACCCTGGCAAGCTATGTACACCTTCACTTTGCATCCAATCCATCGGCCATAAGAAACTTCATTAATTTTATTAAGGCCCACATCAAAAGCGCATAATTAAAGGATGTTTCTGGTGTTTCTTGACAAATAGCAGTTTTTTTGTTATGTTAGTAAGTACTAACATTAATAAATCATCAGGAGTGAGGCCATGAGAAAGGGATTAATTATAACGGTTTTAATGCTTTTTATAATAAGCCTTTCAGGTATAGATGCAAGGGGGCTTACACTTTCGGAGGGGCTGAAAAAACTAAGTCTTCGTGCCAGAGAGCTATCCATTGCCCAACGAAACATCGAGATGGCCAGCCAGGACATTAACATTGCAAACTCCTACCGACTGCCACAGATTGAACTCTACGGTTATCAAACTTGGCTCAGGTACCAGCCCGAGGCAGCCCTTGGCCTGTTCGGCCCTGTTCCTCTTTCCGAGAAGGATTATCTGACTTATGGATTCAGAATAAACCAGCTTCTTTATGACTTTGGTAAAACAGGCTCTCTTGTAGATGCCTCTAAAGAGGCCTTAAAGGCCGCTAAACTAAAGAGGCAAAGATTGATGAATCTTCTTTCTATCAGGTTTATAAATGCCTATTTTGACCTGCTTGAGGCCCAGAGGCTTATACAGGTGTCTGACAAAAAGATCCAGGCTCTTGAGGCACATTACAGGAATGCAAAGGCCCTGTTCGATGCAGGTGTGGTTGTAAAAAATGATCTACTTCAGACAGAGGTAATGCTTGCCGATGCCAGACAGAAACACATAGAACTCCTTAATCTCAAAAAGATCAGGATATCTGTAATAAACAATATGCTCTCTGAAAATCTAAATACCAATGTAATACCTGAAGAGCCGGTACTCACTGAGTCCTTTAAAGATATTACATTACAGCAGGCCTGGCAGGAGGCCATAAAAAACAGGCCAGAGCTAAAGATTGTTGATGCAGAAATAAAGGCCCTCAGGCAAAAACTTGCCTCTAAAAAGGCCGAGTACTACCCAACTCTCTATGCCTCGGGTGGATATGAATATCAAAAAAACAGATACATGGTGCATGATGACAACTGGATGGCTGTACTGGGGCTTAAGATGGAGCTTTTCTCGGGAGGCCGCACAAGGGCTGAATTAAAAAGGATTAAACATCAACTTGAGGCCCTTGAGATAAATAAACAGAAGATAGCCGATTCCATAAGACTTGAGGTAAAAAGTGCCTACCTCAGCCTCGAAAGTGCAAGAGAAAGGGTTCAGGTAACCCGGAAGGCAATACAGCAGGCAGAGGAAAATCTTCGTCTGCAGGAACTGAGATACAAAGAGGCTGTTGGTACAGCCACAGAGGTAACCGATGCGATAGCACTGCTTAGTGCCTCAAAAAACAACTACTATCGTGCCCTGTATGCCTTAAAAAAGGCTGAGGCTCAGCTTCTGTATGCAATGGGTATCGACCTTCTAAGCGCCTACACCAGCACAGAGAAGGTGAAAAATGAGCATGAATAAAAAGAGGATTGCCTTTACTGTATTTGCCCTGGTATTAGTGGTTGCTGCTGTGGTCGGCTTTTTTTATGTGCAGTATAAAAAGACCCATATAAGTACCGATGATGCCTTTATAGAGGGCACAGTCTATACCGTATCTGCCCGGGTTAATGGTACAGTTGAGCAGGTGCTTGTGGATGACAATCAGTTTGTAAAAAAGGGCCAACTACTTGTTGTCCTCGACAGAGAGCCCTTTGATAAAAAGCTCAAACAGGCCCTGGCAATGGAAGAGGCTGAAAAACAAAGACTTAAAGAGATAGAGGCAGCGCTCCTTGCTCAGAAGAGAAAAATACAGGCCAGAGAGGCTGAACTAAACAGAAGACTGACCGAGAGGAAAGAGCTAAAGGCCCTTGTTAAGGCAAGAACTGCTGAGCTAAAAGCAAAGGAGGCCCGGTTTGAACAGGCAAAGCTGGACCTGCAGAGGGCAGAAAATCTTTATAAAAAAGGTGTCATACCTAAACAGAAATATGATCGGGCACTAACCCTGTACCAGACTGCACTTGCAGCCACAGAGGCATCAGGGGAACTTAAAAGGCAGGCAGAGCTAAAACTTAAAGGTTTTGAAAAGGTTATTGCCCAGACTAAAGCAGCCCTTAAAGCAGAACAGGCGGCATACAAACGCATCCAGGCATCCATAAAGGCCCAGAAAGGACTTATCAAAAGGGCCCACGCCGTGGTTGAAGAGGCCAGGCTTATGCTTTCATACACCCGGGTATATGCACCTTCGGATGGTTATGTTACAAAAAAGGCCGTTCACAGGGGAGAACAGATTAAGGCAGGGCAGCCTCTTTTAGCTGTTGTTCCACTTGATGGTGTTTATGTGGTGGCCAATTATAAAGAGACAAAGATCGAAAGCATTAAAAAGGGTATGAAGGTAAAAATAAAAGTGGATGCCTATCCTGACCTCACTCTATGGGGCAGGGTTGATAGCCTGATGGCCGGCACAGGTGCCACCTTTACCCTGTTTCCTCCAGAAAATGCCACCGGCAACTATGTGAAGGTGGTACAAAGAATACCAGTTAAGATAGTTATAACCGAAGGGCTGAGTGATAAATACCCCCTCAGGATAGGAATGTCTGTAGTACCAACTGTGCTTGTGAGGTAACAGGAGGATGTATAAGTTCTTGATTGCCATAACGGTTATGCTTCCAACACTGATCGAGATTATAGATACCTCTGTGGTCAATGTCTCACTCGATCACATAAGGGGTTCCATGTCTGCTGGAATAGATGAGGCCACATGGGCAATAACCGCCTATCTGGTCTCAAATGCAATAGTGATTCCAATTACAGGGTGGTTAAGCAGACTGATGGGTAGAAAAAACCTTCTGATCACCTCTATTACCATGTTTACAGTAAGTTCCTTTTTGTGTGGTTCGGCCTGGAGCCTGCGCAGTCTTATATTCTTCAGGATAATACAGGGTATTGGCGGTGGTGCACTTCAGCCTCTTTCACAGGCTATACTGCTTGAGGTATTTCCACCTACCCAGCACGGCCTTGCCATGGCGATATTCGGTGTAGGTATTATGTTTGGCCCGGTTGTGGGCCCATTGCTTGGTGGCTGGATTACCGACAACTGGTCGTGGCGGTGGATTTTTTATATAAATGTGCCAATAGGCATTCTTTCAGTACTTCTTACATTATTACTTATTGAAGACCCACCATATATGAAAAGAATCAGGCAAAAAATAGATTTTATTGGCCTTTCCATGCTTGCCCTGGGGCTTGGAAGCCTTCAGTTTGTGCTTGACAAAGGCCAGAGGGAAGACTGGTTTTCATCACCTGTTATCGTGACATTCAGCATAATCACAGTTGTCGCCCTGAGCTTTTTTGTCCTCTGGGAGCTTTTCTCGGAAAGGCCGATCATAGACCTTAAGTTATTCAAGGACAGAACCTTTACCACCGGAAACATACTTATGTTCTTTGCCTTTTTTAATCTATTTGGAAGCATAGTGCTACTGCCGATCTTTTTACAAAAGATGATGGGCTACACTGCATGGCTTGCAGGTGTAGTATTAGGCCCGGGTGGTGTGGCAACCATGCTGGCCCTTCCCATTGCAGGGGCCCTCATACACAGAACAGATCCCAGGAGGGTCCTGGTATTTGGTATCCTTGTAAGTGCCCTTTCTACTTATATGATGTCTCACTTTAATCTGCAGACAGACTTCTGGAGCTTTGTCTGGCCCAGGGTAGTGCTTGGCATTGGTATGGGCTTTTTGTTTATACCCCTTACCACCATGACCCTTTCACATATCCCCAAAGAAAAGATGACCGAGGCCACTGCCATGTATAACCTTCTGAGAAACATAGGTGGTAGTGTAGGTGTTGCCTATGTAACAACCATGCTTTCAAGAAGGGCCCAGTTTCATCAGTTCAGACTTGTGGAAAACCTCACTCCCTATGATACTAACTACTTTATTGCAAAAGGCCGCATCGCAGAAATACTATCCTATAAAGGAATAGAAAACATTCCACCAGATGCACTAATTTATAATGAATTGTTAAGACAATCGAGTCTGATGGCCTTTACAGATGCCTTCTACCTGCTTGCAGTGCTGATGATAATGGTTCTTCCAATGGTACTGATAATGAAACGGCCTGCAAATATTTCCACAAACATACCAACTCATTAAACTTTCAAGCATTTTTTTGACATATCGACTGGTCAGTCGATATAATATCTCACATGAAAACAGCATCAGGAAAAAGAAATATAATACTTAATACAGCCATGAATCTCTTTTCAAAAAGGCCCTATCACCGGGTCTCCATGGACGAGATTGCCCAGAAGGCCAAGGTTGCCAAGGGCACGCTTTATTATCATTTTAAATCCAAAGAGGCCCTTTATGCTGCCCTGCTTCATGAGGGCCTCGATATTATGATCCTGAGGCTTAATGAAAGGTTCAAAAGGGATGACCCTCTTGAAAACCTCAAGCTCTTTATCCATGAACTTGTAAACTTCTTCAATGAAAAGAGGACCTTCTTTCTTGTGCTCCAGCAGGAAGAGGGAAAGCTCTTCAACAAAAGACTGAGCAACTGTTACAAGAAGATCTGTACCGTTAAAGACCTGCTTGAGTCATTACTAAAAGAGGCTGTCAATCGCGGACAGATAAGGCCTGATCTTAACACAAAGGTTCTTTCAGAGATAATCATGGGTATGATAAAGGAACCCGTTCTTAAAGGAAAGATCAGCCCTGAAGTGCATATTAACACTATTTTTGCGGTTCTTGAAGGGGGGATAATAAAAGCCTGAAGGAGACACTCTGAATGAAGATACTGGTAACTGGAGGGGCAGGGTTTATAGGCTCCCATGTGGTTGATGGTTATATTGAGGCAGGACATGAGGTAGTGGTGGTTGACAATCTCTTTACCGGCAAACCAGAAAATATCAACCCAAAGGCGCGGTTTTATCTGGCCGATGTCAGAGATGAGGTTATAGCCAAGATATTTGAGATAGAACGGCCTGATGTGGTTAATCACCATGCAGCTCAGATGTCGGTACCCGATTCGGTCAGAAATCCAGAGTTTGATGCTGATGTCAATATAATGGGTATTCTGAATCTCCTGCAAAACTCCGTTAAATATGGTGTAAAAAAATTCATCTTTATATCCACTGGTGGAGCAATCTATGGCGAGGCAGACACCATACCAACCGACGAACAGACAGAACCAAAACCCCTTTCACCCTATGCCATAACAAAGTTTGCCTCCGAAAACTATCTGCGTTTTTACCAGGCAGAGTACGGACTCAACTTTACCGTGCTCAGGTATGCTAACATCTATGGGCCAAGACAGGTACCCCATGCTGAGGCCGGCGTGGTGGCCATATTCATGAGCACATTAAAGAAAGGCCAGGTCCCTACTATTTTTCACTACCCAGAGGAGTCCGATGGCATGACCAGGGACTACTGTTTTGTTTACGATGTGGTAAGGGCAAACCTGCTTGCCCTTGACAGGGCTAACGGTGAAACTGTTAATATTGGCACCTCGGTGGAGACTACTACCGGAGAGCTATACAGGCAGATTTTAAAAGAGATAAGAAAGCATGGCTACTGTAAAGACAGCCGTTTTGACAACCCAAACAAAGGGCCTGCCAGGCCTGGTGACTTAAGAAGAAGCGCCCTTTCAAATAAAAAGGCAAAGGAGATACTGGGCTGGGAGCCCAGGTACAGTCTGGAGATGGGTATTGCAGAAACTGTAAAAACAGAGGTGCTTGACAGGTGATGGAGGATCGCGAAAGGCTCAGATTGTTGATAAAGGAGAAGGCTTTCAAAATAACTCCAGAGCCCAGCTTCAGGCTATCCTCTGGAAAACTAAGCCGCTATTATTTCAACCTCAAGCTTGTCAACTATTCACCAGAGGGCCAGTACCTGGTGGGCAAAATAGTATACGAAAAGATAAAGGAACTTGGCCTGAGCCCCAAGGGCATTGGTGGGCTTACCCTTGGTGCAGACCCTATAGCTACAGCAGTAGCCAGATACTCCTACGATGTAAAGGACCCTATTGAGGCCTTTGTGATAAGGAAAGAACCAAAGGGGTATGGTAGTCAAAAACAGCTTGAGGGTAACATCAAAGCCGGAGACAAGGTAGTAATAATCGATGATGTGGTTACCACCGGTGGATCAACCATCAAGGCTATCGAGGCTGCCCAGCGGGAGGGTCTGGATATAATTGCAGTAATGGCAATAATAGACAGATGCGAAGAAAATGGACGGGAAAACATAATGGCCAAGGGTTATCCCTTCTACAGTATCTTTACGATAAAGGATTTTCTGGATGATTGACCTGCATACCCATACGGTTTTCAGCGACGGTGAACTAATTCCTGCCGAGCTGGTAAGACGAGCCCAGGTTCTTGGACTCAGGGCCATAGCCATCACAGACCACATGGATAGCTCAAACCTGGATTTTATTATCCCGAGGGTGGTCAAGGTGGCAGAGGAACTGAATCGAATACTGCCAATAAAGGTGATACCAGGCACTGAGCTTACCCATGTTCCTCCGGAGTTGATACCTGAGAAGATCTCCCTTGCAAGAAAACTTGGAGCAAAACTGGTTGTAATTCATGGAGAGACCATTGTAGAGCCTGTTTGTCCTGGTACCAACAGGGCCGGAATCATAGGAGGCGCCGATATTATTGCCCACCCTGGCCTTATTACCGAAGAGGATGCTAAACTGGCTGCAGAGCATGGTGTAATGCTTGAGATAAGTGCCAGAAAGGGCCATAGCCTTGCCAATGGCCATGTTGTCAGGGTTGCACGAAAACACAATGTAAGGCTTGTCATCAATACAGATGCCCACAGTCCTGGTGACCTGATCAATAGGGAGTTTGCAACCAAGGTGCTTCTGGCTGCTGGACTTGATAATGAAGAGCTAAATCAAGTATTCTCTAATGCCGAAGAGCTTGCGGCCAGAATTTGATTATCAACAGGAGGTTATATTAGATGCCTAAGCCCATCAAGAAAAGGGTAATAAAAAAGGGAGTTACAGAAAAAGAGGTGCTTACCTTTTATGAAATCTTAATCAACTACTATGAAAACAACCGTCGTTTCGTACACCTCATGATCGGCGCAATTGTGATTCTGATAGCTCTTGTCTTAATTGTAATATATTCCTTCAGATCAAAGGCTAATGAGGCCCACGAGATCTTCTACGAAGGATACAAGCTCTACAGTGGCCTTTATGAAAAGGACAAAGACTCCAGGGAAAGCCTTAAAGAGGCCCTTGAGAGATTCCAGGAGGCCTACAAGAAGAAAAAGTCTGCCCAGACCCTTTATTTCATAGCAAATACCTACTACAAGCTTGACCAGTACAAAGAGGCGCTAAAAACCCTGGACAGACTAATAAAGGAGTTTGACAATGAAAAAGAGATAACCTCCATGGCTTACATCAAAAAGGCTACCATATTGCTTAAACAGGACAAAAAGCAGGCTGCTCTAAAGGTATTCAACGAACTTTATGCATTAAAAGACAATCCCTATTTTAAGGATGTTGCCCTGTATGAAGCCTCGAGAATACTGGAAAGTATTGGAAGAAATGATGAGGCAAAGAAAAAGCTCGAAATACTGGTAAAGGAATTTCCAGCATCACCTTACAGGGCCTATGCTGAAAGTAAAATAAAACCTAAAGAGGAAGAAAAGGCCCAAAAGGAAAAACAGAACAAAACAGAGACAAAGAAAGACACATCTAAAGAAAAGCCCATACAGGAAGGCACCCAGAATAAAACTGACAACAGATAACCCTTACTTGTAAGGCGGCAAGTACAGTATCCTTCCAGGGCGCAAACGGCGTGGATTAATCCCTTTATTTAATGCAAATATATCCTTTCTCTTTATGCCGTAACGTTTCGCTATCTCATAAATGGTATCACCTTTTTTGATAATATATGGTACCCGTGGCATTCGTTTATTTGGTGGAGCACTGTTAAAGCATTCGAGAAAATCCTCTTTGATACCCTCAGGAATTCTCAATTTATATGCAGGTACATCAACTGGTGTGCACCAGCGTTTCAGTTCAGGATTAAGCTCTTTTATATGCTGTAAAGTCGTATTTGCGCATTGTGCTATAAATTTAAGAGATGCAGGCTTGTCAATGGTGACCTCCTCAAATTTTATTGGCTCATGATATTGAATATCAGAAAAACCATACTTTTCAGGATCAGAAGCGATAATTCCTGCTGCAAAAAACTTTGAGACATAATATTTTGTCTCCCTTTTAAGGTACCTTGTTTTAATAATACGCCAGTAGTCATCAGTCTTAGTTTTTCTTAATGCCCTTCTCACCCTTCCTTCACCTGCGTTGTAAGCAGCAAGTGCAAGGGGCCATGAACCAAATTGATCATAGAGGTCTTTCAAATAGCGGGCCGCTGCCCTGGTTGATTTAACCGGATCTCGACGCTCATCGACCCAGTAATCTATTTTGAGGCCATACTTTTTGGCAGTGGCAGAGATGAACTGCCATGGGCCTACAGCCCTGGCATGTGAGCGTGCCCTGGTATTAAAACCACTTTCGATCAAGGGTAGATAAACGAGCTCCTCTGGCAGGCCTTCTTCCCTGAGAATACTTTTTATCAAATCCAGATATCTTCCAGCCCTTGCAAGCCACTGGGCAAATGTTCTCCGCTTCTTTGTAGTATATATATTAATCTGCCGGTCCACATATTTTTTAACCAGTTCATTCTCTGAATATGACGCAAGTATTACATACTCTGGCTTATTATTTGCAAAACTATATTCAGTAGAGGCTTCAAGATAGTACCCCCTGTTGTCGCATCTGAAAATCGAGTTTACCGGCCCGGATTCAAAGGGAATGGCCTTGAAAAAAAGCATATTATCTTCCTGATTGTAACTGTTAAGATAATAAATTCTGGAAAGAATTGCATCCTTTGTGACTGTAGCCTGAGATATTTCAGCAGCAGTTAATATCATTATAAACAGCAAGAAAAGCAATGGCCACTGACAGAGACGGTTACTCTTATTCATAACTAATTATGATAAGGATTCTCAATTGCTTTGTCAAATTAGTACATATCGCCAGTTATGTTAGAATAAAAAACAATATGGGGAAAATTAATGAATACACAAATCTTGTTTGTAAAGGCTATTGCGCATTTTATAAAGAAGGAAAAGAGGAACTTCTTTGCGGAACCTATCAGTATATAATTTCTAACTTCACGGAAGAGAAAATCAGGGATATCCCCCAGGACTACAAGCCTGATTTTAGTAAAGACCAGAAGATAATGGATTTAATCTGCTCAAAATGCGAATTCCTGATCGATGGCTGTGGTTACCGTGAAGGTGAGGGTACACCACCCTGTGGTGGGTATACAATCGTGGAATGGTTACTCAAGCATTCCTGATAGAGGACATCCCTCGCAAAGGGGTTTTGGTTTGCAGTATTCCTTACCAAGCCTAACAAATAGGGCATGGTATTCATTAAACAACTGCACATCCTCTGGCAGGTGGTCATGAAAGATCCTCTGTACCTCGTCATAGGTAACCTTTACATCTTCTATAATCCTGTGTCTTACAAGTACCCTTTTGGTGTAGGCATCAACAACAAATACAGGTCTTTGAAGGGCATAAAGCAGTATTGAATCGGCTGTTTCTGGGCCTATACCTCTTACCTCAAGTAACTCCTCTCTTAGAAGCCTGGTTGGGACTTTCCCCATTGAATCTATGTTTGCCGAGTATCTCTTCACAAAATATTCAACAAAGCTCTTCAGTCTCTGGGCCTTTATGTTGAAATACCCGGCTGGACGAATAAGCTCGGCAAGCCTGTTATGTGTACAGCGGTATATTATGTGGGGGTTAAGCATATTATTTGCTTTAAGGTTGGCTATAGCCCTCTCCACATTTGACCAGTTGGTGTTCTGGGTAAGGATGGCTCCCACCATTACCTCAAAAGGTGTTTCTGCAGGCCACCACTGTTGTGGACCAAAGCAATCATAGAGTTTTTTATAAATCTTAAGAAGTGAAGAATCTAACCAACCCACCCTTATAACTTATTCAACTCCTTATGTAACTTCTCAAGTGGAAATTGCTCGGCAATCTTAAGAACATCCTGGTACTCCATGTTGAGGTAATTGATCATGAACAATACGACAAACTCGGGTTTATTGGTAAGTAATACAAGAACAGCACCATTTTTATCTTTTTTCCTGTGATTCAGCCCTGCTGGCAATCCCTTTATTTTTGTGGTTTTAAAGAGTTCTTCATCGTTCTCAAAGGTCATCCCCATTGTAAAAGGGGTCCATAAACCATAGGCGGCCTGTCCAAGCACAATCTCAACATGCATCTCCCTGTCACCCTGTCTGTAAGTCCTTTCAGAAGATATTGTATTGCCCATAGGGCTTTTCATCTCGCTGCCTGTGGGTTTTGATGCCTTCCAATCTTTAAGATCTATCAAATATTTATAGAAGTCAGTATACTTTAGATCAATAGCACTAACCAAACCTCTGTTAATCAAAAGGATACTGAAAAGCATGATCAAAAAAACAAATCCCTTTGAGCGCATTAGATCCTCCTTGTTTAAAGTTTTTTATAATTATATCAAATTTAATATGACATAAATCATAACTCTAACTTGCAATATAATGTTATCTTATAATAGAAGGTTTAGATTCTTACGGTTAAGATGCACTTTTTTATTATCTCATATCAAGATTGTGTAGGCTGTGGTGCCTGTGTTGAGGTCTGTCCTGAACTTTTTGAACTAATTGGAGATAAAGCCTGGATAAAAATGTCCGATAAGATAATTCAATGAGAAGAGGTTGTGTTAATCTGTCCTGTAGGGGCAATAAGTATAGAGGATAATCAAAAATGAAGACCAATATAGTCGAAACAGGAATCGTTTTAGAAACAAAGGACGACCTTGCAAAAGTTCAGATCAAGCAGGGAAAGTCCTGTAAAGGATGTGCCATGGGCAAGCTTGGTATGTGCAGACCTGGTGGGGCAGGTATGGTCCTGCTGGTAAAAAATCCACTAAAAGCAAAAGAGGGTGACACGGTTATGATTGGTCTTGACAAAAAGACCCATACCAAGGGGTATTTCGTAGTTTTTATCCTTCCAATGATTATTCTTGTTATCTCTACAGTTGCCGGATATCTTCTTTCCCAAAAACTACAAATACAGGGTCTCGAGGTCGTAACAGGCTTTTCAGGGTTAGCCATAGCAATATACTTCTCCCTTAAAAAGATCAACAGGATGGACAAAGAGGTAACCATGTACATAAAAAGGATAGTAAAAGATGTCCCGGACTTTTCGTGGGAGGTAAATTATGGGGCAGAAGGAGGTGATTATCTGTCGGGCTTTGCTGGCAACAGCAAAAAAAATTAAAAAACTTACAAAGCCTTCAATCTGAAACAACCAGACTAAAAATAACCTGAGAAAAGGAGGGTATTTTTATGAAAAAATCCCTTTTATTGTTACTATTTATGCTTACAATGAGCTTGTTACTGAGTTCTAATTCAGCCCTTGCAAAAAGTAAATGTATCTCCTGCCACGAAAAGGAAACACCCGGAATAGTGAAACAGTTTCTAAGTGGAAAGATGGGCAAGGCCGGTCTTGACTGCTCAACCTGTCATGGCTCAGATCATCAAAAGGGTGCCGAAGATGCCAATCTGGCAAAGCTCCCTACACCAGCAACCTGTAACCAGTGTCATCCTAAACAGGTAAGCCAGTACAAGGCAGGCAAGCACTCTCTGGGATGGATCGCTATGAAGGCAATGCCCATGCTCCAGCACCAGCCCTCAATGATCGTTGGCGAAGGTTATAAAGGCTGCTCTGGCTGTCATAAAATCGGTCTTAAATCAGCCGAAGAAGCCCGCGCCTATCGTTATGGTAGCGGAGCCTGCGACTCATGTCACACAAGACATACCTTTAGTGTAAAAGAGGCACGCGACCCAAGGGCATGTCAGTCCTGCCACATGGGTTTTGACCATCCTCAGTGGGAGATGTGGTCTACCTCAAAGCATGGTACTATCTGGCAGATTGAAGGCCCAGGTAGCGACAGGGCTCCAACCTGTCAGACCTGTCATATGCCCGATGGTGATCACAATGTTATGACCTCCTGGGGATTCCTTGCTGTAAGGCTTCCTGAGGAGGACAAAGAGTGGCTTAAGGACAGAGTGGTAATACTACAGGCCCTGGGAGTGCTTGACGAACAGGGTAATCCAACCGAAAGGCTCGAGATTGTCAAGGCTGGTAAGGTTGCAAGACTTACAAAAGAGGAGTTTGATAGCCTCCGTGAAAAGATGTTAAATACCTGCTCTCAATGCCACAGTCGTTCATACGCTAAAAGACAGCTTGATGCTGGAGACGAAATAATCAAGGCTGCAGATCGTCTGATGGCCGAGGCAATAAAAACAGTAAAGGCCCTCTATGATGATGGTATCCTGAAAAAACCAGCCAACTGGAAGTTTGCACCAGACCTGCTACAGTTCTACGAGGCAAAGAGCTCTATCGAGCAGGACCTCTATGTTATGTTCCTTGAGTACAGGATGAGAACCTTCCAGGGTGCCTTCCACATGAATTCAGACTACATGCACTGGTATGGATGGGCTCCAATGAAAGAGACCCTGCAGAAAATTAAGGATGAGGCAGCCAAGCTAAGGGCTGAACATAAAATGTAGGCATCCTCTAAGGCAAGATGGGCACGCTTCCTGTGCCCATCTTGTTTTTAAAACACAGTGTGCTCAGAGTTTAGCAGAGTCCACAGAGGGGTAAAGTGTATAATATCTGTAAATGTCTATTATATGGCCAGAGATTCTTTCCGAGGCTAAAAGGGTTCAGACCGAGCTTAAGAAAAAAGTAAAAATAAGAAAACTCCTTAGCCCTCCCAAAATAATAGCAGGTGCAGATGCCATATTCTACAAAGACTACACAATCTCAGCAGTAGTGGTAATGGAGTATCCTTCTTTAAAGGTTATTGAAGAGGCAAGCCATACAGTTAAGACAACCTTTCCCTACATACCAGGTTATCTCTCTTTCAGGGAAGGCCCTGCCATAGTTACGGCATTTGAGAAGCTTCGTCACAAACCTGATGTTATCCTGTTTGATGGTCAGGGAATTGCCCATCCTCAGGGGCTTGGCATTGCCTCGCATCTGGGTATTGTGCTCAATATACCATCAATTGGTTGTGCCAAGTCAAAACTTGTGGGTGATTTCCAGATGCCTTCCCCAAAAAAGGGTGCCTGGTCTACACTCAAATATAAAGGAAGAACCATTGGGGCTGTTTTAAGAACCCGAACCGGTGTAAAACCGGTTTTTGTATCTCCAGGGCACCTGATAACCCTTGATGAGGCTGTGGAGATTGTGCTCCGCTGTAGCCACTACCGAATACCCGAGCCCATCAGAGTAGCAGACAAGCTAACAAGAAAACTCAAAGCCCTCATTACCACCTCGTAGGTGGTAATGAGGCTGAAACCAGGAGGCTAAAGAATAGTATGGAAGAAAAAAGTAATCTGCTATAATAATAAAAATGCGTAGAAGGCTTTATCTAAGGGTTGGCGACAGGGTTGTGCATCTCAGATACCACTACTGGGGTGAGGGTGTGGTAATAGAAGAAAAGCACTCAAGCCTTGAGGGGGGCTTCTGTCTGGTCAAGATCAGGTTCGAGGATGGTGAGGAAAGGTCTTTTATTAACGACCTTGACAATGAGTGTTGCTGCTACTATTCGGGCATCAGGCTGATTTGCTCAACTCTTTAGCCCTGAGATACTGCTTTAAAAACTCCGAGCCCTCTCCGCTGTATAATCTACCCTGGTATGTGTTGAGGCTTTCAAATCGGAGATCAATATCCCTGGTAATCTGATGTCTTGTTTTGTCCCACCTGGGTGCAATGAGTATTTCATCCGGAGCTGTTGCAAAGAGTCTCTGAAGCACTATGTCGGGAGATAGCCTTTCGATAAACCTGACTAAAAAGTCTAAATACTCCTCGTACTGGAATGTATAAAAGGGCTCTTCCCTGTAATATTGCTCCATAACGGTGTCTTTAACAACCTGTAACTGATGAATCTTCAGGAAACCAATCGGCAATTCGGAGACCACTTTTGCCATCTCAAACATCTCGTCGATGGTTTCGGTTGGAAAGCCAACAATAATATGGGCACCAATATGAATACCTCTGCCCTCAGTTGCATAAACCGCATCAAGGAAACACTGGAAGTCATGCCCACGGTTTATATACTGGAGAGTCTTATCGTAGATAGACTGAAGACCATACTCAACAAGCACAAAATAGTCACGGGCTATCTTCTGTAGAAGCCTGAGTTTTTCTTCATCCACACAATCAGGCCTTGTCCCTATAGCAAGCCCCACAACAGAGGGTTCCTTTAATGCCTCGTAATAGAGTTCCTCCAGCTTATCAACAGGTGCATAGGTATTTGTGTAGGGCTGAAAATATACAATGAACTTATTTGCCTTGTACCGTTTCCTCAGGTACTTAATCCCATTTTCTATCTGCTCACTAAGGGGTGTAACAGCACGGCATGACTGTGGACGGAAGCTATCGTTGTTGCAGTAAATGCAGCCACCCATACCAACTGTGCCATCACGATTTGGGCATGTAAAGCCTGCATCTACATTTACCTTATAAACCCTTTCACCGTAAAGCTCTTTCAGATATTGTCCAAAGGCCCTGTATCTACGCATTGTTTATCCTTTACCAATTTCTTTTATAGACAATGCCCTGCAAATTTTCTTTGCCAATTTATCAGGTATTTTTCTGTATGACGAGGTATAGCTTCTACATGTCCTGTTTGAGGATTGCACCATAATGAATGTGATGACCCTTCTCTTTTAAGATAACAACCATGTTTCCTTAAATGCCTGAGAAGTGTGCTTCTTTTCATTCTATAGCAACAACCTCAGCTATAGCATCCTCAGGAACTCCCTTTAATGCATCCTGTCTTCTATCTTCCAAAATTAACTTAATTGCCTCCGACAGGCTTTTTAGACACTCCTCTTTTGTTTTACCCTGCCCATTGGCACCTGGAATTTCAGGGCAATATGCAATAAACCATTCTCCGTCTTTCTCTATTATAGCTGTAAATTCATTATGCATTTTTAACCTCTGTTATAACCTTTTGCAATCTTTTCTATTATTTTAACAAATTCCATAGAACGCTTACTTATGTCAGAAGCTCTAAGTATATCAGAGGCCACTGCTACTGCCGCTGCACCTGCAGCAAAGACCTCTTCAAGGCTCTCAAGCCTTATTCCACCAATGGCTACAACCGGAAGAGACACCCTTTTTGTTACCTCCTTCAGTAATTCAACTCCCTTTGGCTCATCTGCATCGGCCTTGGTCGTAGTCCTATATATCGGGCCAAAACCAATGTAATCAACTCCCTTTTTTTCAGCCTCTGCAGCCTCCTTCAGGCTATGGGTTGAATGCCCTATTATGGCGGTGCCCATAAACTTCCTTGCCCTTTCAGGCGGGAAATCATCCTGCCCAAGGTGCACACCATCTGCTTCAACCGCAAGAGCTATATCAGGATGGTCATTAACAATAAAAACTGCTGAGTATTGTCTTGTAAGCAGTCGGAGCCTTTCTGCCATATAAAATATCTCCCTTCTTGGTAGCTCTTTCTCTCTTAGCTGTATCCACCTTATTCCTCCATCAAGCACGGCCTTAACCATATCCTCTACTGAAATGTCTCTTACCTTTCTGTCGGTTATAAAGCAAACACCACCATAAAGCATAAACCAGCCCCCCTTAGCTACCAGCTAATAATCCAGGAAATCAATAAAAGAAACATAACAAACAGAAACACAGCAACCCCCACCACTGAGATGGATACAATGGCATCCTCGGCCTCGGGCTCTTTTCTTGCCTGTCCTATATAGGGCTTTTCAACAAGCCTTCCGCCATAGTAGTTTGGCCCACCAAGTCGTATGCCAAGGGCACCGGCCATGGCAGCCTCTGGATAGCCTGCATTAGGGCTTGAGTGTTTATTACCATCAGAAACAAAGGTTTTAATGGATTCCCTGAAGCTAAGCCCCTGATATACCACCCCTAAAATACCTGCAGACAGGGCTATAAAAATTCCCGTCAGACGGGCAGGTATATAGTTGGCAACATCGTCACACTTTGCTGCAAAGTATCCAAAGTTTATGTACCTCTCGTTCTTATAACCAATCATGGAATCAAGTGTATTAATCGCCTTGTAAATAAATGCCCCGGGCAGACCAAAAAGGAAAAGGTAAAAAACAGGTGCAATCACACCATCTGAGGCATTCTCTGCCACTGTCTCAACTGTTGCCCTGACAATGGAGGGGCTGTCGAGCTCGGCCGTGTCTCTACCAACAATGTATGAAAGCCTCTTTCTTGCAAGCTCAATACTTCCCTCTGTAAGTGCATGAATCACCGCTGATGCCTCATCAGAAAGCCCTCTTAAAGCAATGGCAAAGGAGCCCACAAGCCCTACAAGTATATCAGACAGGGGAAGCCCCAAAAGCCTTGTATCACCTGTAACTCCTCTTAATAACATCTCAACAGCAAAGGCAAGCACTCCTGTTATTGCCACCACAAGCGTGACTGTAACCGCTCCGGCCAGCTTCTCGGTAAAGCCATCGTAGGTATACTTTCTTATCCATACCTCTATTAACTCGATCAAACGGCCAATCCATCTTACAGGATGGGGCATCCATCGGGGGTCACCAATCAGGAGGTCTGTACTGAGTGCTATCAAAACCGGTTTTATAAACATTTCCGTTAAATGTTCAGCCTGTAGGATTTGGCAATACTGGCCATTCTTTCCCGCGTCCTTACAGCAAAGGGATCATCCCTTTTGAGGGCCTCTTCAAGGGCATCTATAACGTCGTAGTAGATATCCCAGCCTGTTTTTTCTCGCTGAAAGCTCTTTTTAATAAAATCAGGCTCTCTTTTCAACTCATCAAGCAGTCTGCCAAGCCTTTTGAAACCAACCTCCAACAACTCCTCAGCCTTCTCAGCCTGAGAAGTATTAAAAAGTTTGGCAGCCTTCAGGGAAAGCCTTAATACCGAAAGCGTAATGGGCATATCCGAGATGAAACAGCCCGTAAAGGGATCAAGCTCTGCCTTTATATCCTCGATTTGCCAGCCAAGGGCCCTTGCATAAAAGGAAAAGATGATAATCCTTACATAATCTCCAACGGTCTTTCCTGCCCAGGCAGCCTGGATTGCCTCCGAGGCAAAGGCCTCCTTGTCGTGCCGCATAATCAGCCCGTCCTTGTGCAGGTATCTAAGGCAGCCCTTTTCACATTCAAATAGCACACTCATTAAATAGGCCTGGTCCTCTGCCCTTCCAACAAACCCCGGGGTAAAGGGTCGCCAGGCTCTCAGTGCCTCTACCAGTGCACCTGTTGTGCCACCGGTTACATGGTATCGCTGAATGCAGGCCTTTTTTCCATCCAGCTCTTCTGAATTATAACGGGTCATCATCTCTGCCTCAGTTGAAAGGGCCTGGGGTAGCTGGCTGTAAAACAGAACCTCATCCCCTGTAATATCCTCTGACGGATAGCGCACATCAGGGGTAAACAGAGACCTGCCTATGTCTTTTTCGTTAACCAGCGCACCTGCAAGCAGGCCAAGAAACACCTCACGGCCAAGCCAGTCTCTGCCCCTTGCCCCCCACAGTGGTGTCATAAGGTGCTGAAAGGCACTCTTTCCTGTCTCCTTAACCAGATGCTCCTCAGGGAAAACCTGATCCAGGTCTATCTTAAAGGTTGCCTTTATGGAAGGGGCCATTAGAAGCGACCACAAGGGCACTATCGCCTTTAAAAAGCTGTAATGACGGCCATACTCTCCGTCCACTCCAAATACCTCAGAAAGCAGCTCCACATCCTTCTTGTCCAGATACCGTGCTGCCGCTGGCGCCAGGATCTCTTCGACCACTGCACGGGTATCCTCTTCAGTAAAAAGATAAATATCCATATCCTTAAGGATCCCGGCCTTTTTCAACTCTTCTTCCACATAATCCTTTGCAATAAAGTGCAAGCCTTTATGAGTTACAGATACAGAAAGAAGACATTTAAGCCTCTCATCCGAAGAAGCTGTGCCAAGCTTTTTCTCAAACCTCAGGGCATCACTTAAACCCTTCAGACCATAAACCGCCTCGTTTTTGTCAGTTTCAACACCTATCTGAATGGGGTGGTCGTACCAGTATAGCTGGTCCTCCTCCATTATCTGTTCGAGCTTTTCCTTTAAATTATCATCGAGATCAAGCTCTTTTATATCCCTGTCCTTTGGGGGGATCGTAAGTAATACATTAGAGGTAAAAAGCACCTCGGTGGCTGGTCTTTTTACAGGATTGTGGTTGTGTTGATCAACTCTTATAAGCCTT
The DNA here is from genome assembly GCA_013151495.1 of Nitrospirota bacterium. Lineage (GTDB taxonomy): Bacteria > Nitrospirota > Thermodesulfovibrionia > Thermodesulfovibrionales > JdFR-85 > JAADIE01. The sequence continues at coordinate 46,469 of JAADIE010000062.1, forward strand.
TTTCTCCTGAGGGCCTCCCGCATCTCATCCTTATGTTCAAAAATACCAACTCCCTCAGGGAAAAAGACCTCTCTTATGCTCTCTATAATCCTCATACGTGGCTCACTATCTGACAACCCTGAAAGATATCCGGCAAGGGCTTTCAGTTTTTCAGGCCCGGGGTGATTGTCTATCTCCCTTTTTATCAACTCAAGTGATAGTTCATAAAACTCCGCTGCCCTTTTCAGTGCTGGTATCTCTTTAGCAGCTTCAAAAAGGGCCCTGGCCTTACTGTAAAAAGGATTTTTACTGCCTGAAAGTATCACCAGAAAGGCACTATTTAATGCAGAAAGGGATACACTGTCTTCACTGGTTAATTGCGCCGGAATGTTTAGTCGTAGGATGTCTCTACCATGGGTGCTATTTATCAGATTATTGATTATTTCTTCAAAAAGGGCATACATTTTAGTAATATAATAAAACCAGGTGGCATTTAGCAATGAATAAAACCATAATCAAGGCAAAGGAACTTATAAAACAGGGAGAGACCCTGAGGGCCCTTTCTTTGCTTGAAAAGCACTCACCAGAAAAAAGCATATCTCAGCTAACCTCACTTTATGCCCTCTGTATTGCCCGGGAAAGAGGACAGGTAAGAAAGGCCATAGAGCTATGCCATCGTGCTATAAATAAAGAACCTGACGAGACTATTCACTACTACTGCCTCGGCAGGATTCACCTTCTTGATAAAAATCGCAAAGAGGCAATACAGGTGTTCAGAGAAGGTCTCAAGCATGGTACAGACCAGGACATAATAGCAGAGCTTGAATCGCTTGGCATAAGAAAGGACCCACCTTTTAAATTTCTCAAAAGGTCAAACCCTTTGAACAAGTACACCGGACTACTGCTTAAGATTTTTGGACTGAGGTAAGATGTGTATTGTTTTAAGATTTAGGGACATGTATTGTTTCAGGGTATTACCTTTTCACTCATTCTCGCCGCACATCCATGTGCGGCTCCGAGGTCGCACACTGAAGCAGCCATCACGGCTGCTTCTGGCGTGTGCTGAAGCCGTTCAAATGTAATACCCTGAAACATTATCCTCTTCCGCCTTTTTTATGAAGCTCTGTCCTCCATGGTCTCATGGCAACCACTACAGCTGCCAGAATTGTCAGTATTATCCAGTTCACTCCGATCAGTGCTATTGCAGCCCAACCATAGCCACCATAGGGCTTTTGAACCTCATTGTAAAGTGCACCAACAAGCATAATACCAAGCACAAGGGGCACAAAGAACCTTATCAACATTACCCAGCCTTTGCCAAGCTTTATTGAAGAAACCTTGTTTACATGCCTTTGTAGTATTGCAATATCAAAGAGCCAGCCGGCAAGCACACACTCTGCTATCCCGACCACCACAAGCCCATAGTTAGTAATAAAGTGATCCACTATATCAAGCCACAGAAGGCCAGCTTGTGTTGTAAAGATTATTGAGCCAACAAAGCCAAGAATTGAGATAACACTTACAAGGCTTTTACGGTTCATTCCGAATTTATCTATAAGGGCTGAGGTAAAGGCCTCGATAATTGAAACAGACGACGAGATTCCAGCAACTACAAGACAGAAAAAGAATATGGCACCAAAGAGGTTTCCACCAGGCATCATACTAAGGGCCTTTGGATAGGCAACAAAGGCAAGTCCAATACTCTGTGTAACCACTTCAGACAGTGCCTTACCCTCGGCCTTGGCCATAAAGCCAAGCACAGAAAAGACTGCAAATCCAGCAAAAAGGGAATAACCACAGTTTATAAAGGCAGTAAGATAGGCATTCCGTGTGATGTTTGATTTTTCAGGCAGATAGCTTGCATAGGCAATCATAATACCAAAACCAAGGCTCAGGGTGAAGAATATCTGGCTGTAGGCATCTATCCAGACCTTTGGATTTGCAAGCTTCTTGAAATCTGGCCTCAGGTATGCCTTTATTCCCTGAGCTGCACCATCAAGACTAAGGGCCCAGAACACAAGCACAGCTGTTAATACAAAAAGCAGGGGCATAAAAATCTTATTTGCAAGCTCAAGCCCCTTCTGAACTCCCCTGAACACAATCACCCAGTTAATAAACCATATCACAATCAGGCTAAAAAGAATGGGAGTGCGGATTTCACCGATCTGTGCTGGTGATTTGGACATGCTGAGAAACTTCTGGAAGAAAAAGCTGTTCGGATCTCCACCCCAGCCAAGATTAAAGGACAGTAAAAAGTAATTAAGACACCAGGCTATAATAACGGTGTAATAAAGCACTATCCCGAACATCACAAATATAACCGCCCACCATCCAAGCCATTCCCAGTTGCGGTGTATCTTCTTGTAAGCAAGCGGAGCCGATCCGATCCTTTCATGCCCAATGGCAAACTCAAGAATCATAAGTGGGATGCCTGCTGTAAAAAGCGCCGTAAGATAGGGTATCAGGAAGGCCCCTCCCCCGTAACTGTAAGCCATGTAGCTGAAGCGCCAGATGTTACCAAGCCCTATGGCCGAACCAACGGCGGCCAGTAAAAAACCAATCTGACTCCTCCATTGTTCCCTTTTCATAGGCCCTTCTCCTTTAGTTTTTCTATTATTTCATTTACCACCGTATCTAAGTCTTTTGAATCGGTTTTAATCATAATGTCTGCCCTTTCATAAAAGGGCCTTCTTTGCTGAAGAAGCTCTTTTATCCTGTTTAATGGGTCGTCTACATTAAGCAGGGGGCGCTCATTATTGCCAGAGGTTCTTTCAAGTATTGTCTCTGGCTCTGCCCAGAGACATACAATGATACCCTTTTCCCTGAGGGCCTTCATATTTTCCTCTCGTAAAACCACCCCTCCGCCTGTTGAGATAACAAGTCCCTCTTTCTGAGAAAATCTCTTTACAATCTCGGTTTCTAAATCCCGGAAGTAGGGCTCTCCATATCGCTCAAAGATCTCTTTTATACTTATTCCCTCCTCAGCCTCCACCTCGGCATCAAGCTCGACAAACTCCATACCAAGCCACTCAGCCAGTGCCCTGCCAACAATGGTTTTCCCTGTCCCCATAAACCCAACAAGAACGATGTTTTTCATGATAGTAATTAAGATACTGATTTAGTGGGATTTTTTCAAGGTTAAATAGAAGAATTTTTACGAATTTATTGTAAAAAAATTTTACATCATAATGTCGGCATATTTAACAAACAAAAGGCCATCAAAAAATATTTATTTTTCTAATGTTAGTAGCTCTTCTTGGATTTATTTATCACTTTATAAAAGAAAATATGTTAATTATATTTACAATAAATTCTATTTTGAAACAAAGAAATACAAAAAAGACCTTAATTTATAAAGCAGTTTAATCATTAATTAATCTGGCATAACTATTGCTTTCACTAAATTTTAGAGATTCTGTCATTGATCAGGGAGGTAAAAAAAAGATGAAGTATTTATCATTCAAAAAAATATCGTTTCTAATTTCAGTTGCTTTATTTTTATTATGTATTACATCAATTCCTGCTTTTGCGTATGTTATTACATTCGATGATATACAATTAAATCGGTCAGGGATTGCTTCTGTTGATTCCAAATATATACCGTTTAAGTTTGTCAATTTCTTTGCAATTGACCCAGATATAACTGATGCCTATGATACGGCACGCCCAACAGAATACTATGATGGATATAGAAACGCTATCATCTCAGGTTGCTGTGTTGCCTATAATGGTTTGGGAAATGATGCATCCATAAAAACACTCAGAATATATTATTACCCTTATTCTAGAAATTATAATATAACACAAATCTTATTTAACTGGAATGGTGCCTATTTTACTGCAGCCCACCGCGATAATCTTAATATAAAGATTACGGCAGGTTATGTAGATAGATATAACAGATTTGTTAGAAAGTATTCAGAGACCATAACAGTTAGTACAGATAGGCCTTTCTGGTTTAGTGCTGACTGGAAGTGGATTTCCTGGATATACTTTTCGTCCTATGGTGGAGTATATGCAAATGGTGAGGGTACACAATTTGCCATAGACAACTTTACCTATAACGAACCATTCCCCTACACTCCTCCTGAATTACAAAGACAAAGTACCAGTTCGGGAGGTACAGGTGTTAATCCAGTACCAGAACCATCCTCCATATTACTTTTTGGCAGTG
>JAADIE010000095.1 GCA_013151495.1 Nitrospirota bacterium
TCAATCTCAAAGGGATTAAAGTAGCGGTTTTCCCTTATTGATTTGCTGACAACATCACCAAAGTTTTTGAAACCACTGTAGCTGATTTTTTTTGTCTTTAACAGATCGTTAATGATGCCTTTGAGATTGATAAAGGAATCGTAGAGCAATAATAATGACTTTTCAGGGCTGTCCTGTTTATAAAGCTTTGTGCGCAGATAGTCACGCTTTTTATCGGAGAGATAGGTCTGCTCAGCATATTTCTGGAACCAGTACATATTTTTCTGGCTGTCCGGAATAAGCTGCTCAAGGATATTCAATACCCTGAGTAACCCATCCCGTATAATAACCATTTCAGGGTAGAAATCTTTTATGGTATAATCAGTTGTAGAAAGGGGAAGATTTTCAGGATTAAATACACGATCAAGGGCACGGAGGAGGACATCCAGCTCCTCAAAGGCCTTTGCCTCCTCCTGTTTTACCCTTTTAAACCAGCCTTTCTTTTCAGACTCTTCATGCATCTAAGATGTCACTTTCTATTTTTTAGGCACATGGATAGCCTCGCCGTGGGCATCCTCGGCGGCTTCCATTATTCCCTCCGCAAGGGTAGGATGGGCATGTATTGTATCTGCAAGATCCTTTATGGTAAGCCCATTCTTGATTGCAACTGCTGCCTCATGTATCAGGTCCGATGCATGAGGACCTATTATATGGGCACCAAGAACCTTGTCTGTCTTTTTGTCGGCTAAAATTTTTATAAGACCTGAGATCTCGCCCATGGCATGGGCCTTACCAAGGGCCCTGAACTGGAAGTGACCTGTTATATAATCTATTCCCTTTTCTCTGGCCTGATGTTCCCTCAGGCCCACTGAGCCAATTTCAGGATGAGTAAATATGGCTGCGGGCACCACAGAATAATCAATAGTGGCAGAGCCACCTGTGGCGTTAATTGCTGCTACTATGCCCTCTTTTGAGGCAACATGGGCAAGCAATATACCACCCGTTACATCACCTATTGCATAGATGCCATCAACATTGGTCTGCATCCTTTCGTTGACCTTTATCTCACCTCTCTGGCCTTTTTCTACACCAACTTCCTCTAAGCCGATTCCGTCGGAGTTTAATGCCCTGCCAATGGAGACAAGCACAATGTCGCTTACTATCTCCTTTCCATTGGACAGTTTTGTATGAACGCCGTCGTCTTTGACCTCTACCGAGTCTGCCTTTACCTCTGTATAGAGTTTTATCTTCTTTTTCTTGAGCTCCTTTTCAAGGGTCTTCGAAATCTCTTCGTCCTCTGTTGAGACAGCCCTTGGAAGCAGCTCAACAATAGTTACCTCCGAACCAAAGGCCCTGTATATGGACGCAAATTCGCATCCTATTACACCAGCACCAATTATGAGTATGCTTTTAGGTATGGTGGTTAATTCAAGGGCCTCTGTAGACGAGATGATCCTTTTTCCATCAAAAGGGAAAACCGGAATCTCAGCAGGCCGTGAGCCTGTTGCTATAATTATCTTATCAACCTCAATGGTTTCATCGGTTTCAGGACCTTCAATCTTTATCTGTCTTTCAGAGATTAGACGTCCTCTTCCTTTCTTTAGCTCTACCCCCCAGCTTTTAAATAGCCCTTTTATACCCTTTACCTGGATGTCAATCACCTTTTGTTTGCGGGCAACCACCTTTTCAAGATTTGCGCTAATAGTACCCTCGATCTGTATTCCGAACTCTTCTGCCTTCTTGAGTTTTTCATATAGTTCCGAGGAGGCAAGCATTGTCTTTGTAGGAATACAACCACGATTAAGACAGGTTCCGCCTACCTCGGTATCCTCTATTACAACTACCTCTGCCCCCAGCTGAGCGGCCTTAAGGGCTGCTACATACCCGCCCGGGCCAGCACCAAGGATACCAATCTTCATGCTTACTTTGCCTCCTCTTCTACATAACGCTCATAGTCGGAGGCATCAAGAAGGTCGTCGAGTTCGGAAGGGTCTGACATCTCAACTACCACTATCCAGCCCTTATCGTAGGGTGATTCGTTGATGATCTCTGGAGATTCATCCAGTTCTTCATTTACCTCTACGATTGTGCCAGAAACCGGAGCAATTACAGATGATGTTGCTTTTGTTGACTCGATTTCGGTAAACTCGGCATCCTTTTCGATCTCTGTATCCACATCTGGCAGGTCGATATATACGATATCACCAAGCTGATCCTGGGCGTAATCGGTAATACCAATGGTTGCCTTATTGCCTGAAACCCGAACCCATGTGTGCTCCTTGTGGTATTTAATGTCTTCAGGAAAGGTCATGATTATTCCTCCTTAGCAGTGTATAGGCTTTTACCTGTAAGACAGGTAATGAAATTTTTCATATCATAGGATATGGTGCTTTGTCAAGTTAAATTCTGACTCCGGCTATTCCTGGAGTTTTGACAAGTCTGCCACAGACTGAGTAAGTTTCTTAATCATAGAAAGTAGATTCAATCGGTTGTTTTTAATCTCTTCATCCTTGTCCATTACAAGGATGTTGTCAAAAAAATTATCTATTGGCTCTTTAAGTGTTTTAAGACTCTCCAGAGCCTTTAGGTACTCTCCTTTTTTTATAGACTCCTTAAAGCTATCTGTAAGCCCTTTTATGCTATCGTAAAGAGCCAGCTCCTCTGGCTGTTTTAGAAGCTCTCTGGAGGGTTCTGCCGGTTCCCTGTCCTTCAGTATGTTAAATGCCCTTTTCAGGGCCGTTAATATCTCTGTATAGTATGGTTGCCTCTTGAATTCCTCAAGGGCCTTTGCCCTTTCGACAATGTCGTTGATAGGTAGTGTCTTTAAGTAGAGCTTTAGGGCCTGAATGGTGTCGTGGGAGAAGCCTTCAGAAGAAAGTAGAGGTTCAACCCTCTGGGTAAAAAACTCAAGGATATCTTCTTTTAAGTTATCTCCTACTGGTATTGTGGTTTCAGAGGTTGACAGATCTAAGAGCTGCTTTAATGACAGGGGATAGCCCTTTTCTTTAAGGATACTGATTATGGCTATTGCGTCTCTTCTGAGACCAAGGGGGTCCTCAGAGCCAGTGGGACGGAGGCCTATGTAGAAGAAGCTCATCAGGTTGTCAATCCTGTCGGCAATGCTTAGTATTGCACCGGTGGTGCTTTCAGGCACCCGATCACCCGCATGAGAGGGAAGGTACTGCTCAAAAATTGCCTTTGCAACCTCGGGGTCCTCTCCTGCCTTAAGGGCATAATGCATTCCCATAAAACCCTGGAGTTCTGGAAACTCACCTACTACACCTGTAACAAGATCGGTTTTACATAAAAGGGCGGCACGGTCTACCTTTTCTGTGTCAGCCTTCAATGTTTCTGCCAGGGCCCTTGCAATACGCCGTATCCTCTCAGTTTTGTCATAAAGAGAACCGAGCTTTTCCTGATAAACTATCCCCTTCAATTCTTCAAGCCTGTCGTGAAGGGGAATCTTGAGGTCATCTTCATAATAAAACCTGGCATCCTCGAATCTTGCCTTGATTACCCTTTCTGCGCCAGTCCTTACAGCTTCTTCATTGTTCTCAGTGGTATTGCTAACCACTATAAAGGAATTCTTCAAGGCACCATTGCTGTCCTGTATGGCAAAGTATTTCTGGTGGTCTCTCATAACGGTTATCAAAAGCTCTTTTGGAAGTCTAAGGTACTGATCTGGAAAGCTACACAGTACAGCGGTTGGATATTCAACAAGGTTTACCACTGTCTCAAGCAGGGCTTCATCCTCAACAACCATTCCATTTACCCTGGAAGATAGCTCATTCAGGCTTTCTGAAATGATTGCTCGCCTTTCAGCCTGATCATAGACAACAAAGTGATCTTTTAAATTGTTAAAGAAGCCCTTTATATCTTCTACAGTAAATTCATCGGGTGCAAGGAATCTATGCCCCCTGCTCTTATTAGAACTCCTGATACAATCAATTTCAAAGTCCACCACCTTTGCATTATATAAAGCCACGATCCAGTGAATGGGCCTTACAAATTTTAAAGAGCCATCTGCCCATCTCATACTCTTTGGGCTTTTTAATCCAAGGATGAGCCCCTTCAGTATATCAGGCAGCAGCTCTGTTGTGCTTTTCCCTTCCTCCTTTTTTTCAACAGCAACATACTCACCTTTTCCTTTTTTTGCAATCTTAAGATCTTTTACATCCACACCCTGGGATTTTGCAAAACCAATAGCGGCCCTGGTAGGGGAGCCGTCTTCACTGAAGGCTACATTTCTGGGTGGGCCAAAAACAGTGGTTGTTCGGCTTTTCTGCTTTTCTGAAAGGCCCTCTACAGTGAGAATCAGTCTGCGAGGAGTTGCATAACAGTTAACCTGTCCATACTCTATCAACTGCTCGTTAAGCCTTAGCCTGATGTTTTCCTCAAGCTGACTGAGTAACCCCGGTATAAACCTTGCCGGTATCTCCTCGGTACCTATTTCGAGGATGAGCTCACCTGTATTTTTTACCGGCGCCTGTACTGTTTGCTCAGCTGGATAAACAGAAATGCTTGGAGGAGGGGTCTTTTTAAGCAGGGGAAAGCCGAGTTCTTCCCGCTGTCTGAGAAACCCCTCTGCAGCAAGCTTGGCAAGCGCCCTTACACGGGCTATGTAACCGGTTCTCTCTGTAACAGAGAAGGCCCCTCTTGCATCAAGTAAATTAAAGGTATGGGAGCATTTCAGACAGTACTCATAGGATGGCAGCACAAGACCTTCTTTAGCAAGTCGTTTTGCCTCGGCCTCGAAATCATCAAACATTTTTCTTAGTAGCTCTATGTTGGCATAGTCAAAATTGAATTTGGAAAACTCCACCTCTGTGAGGTGATGGATCTCTCCGTAGGTTATATCCTTTGACCACTTAAGCTCGAATACATTATCCACTCCCTGAAGATACATGGCTATTCTTTCAAGACCATAGGTGATCTCCAGTGAGACAGGTTGCAGGTCTATTCCACCTACCTGCTGGAAATATGTAAACTGGGTAATCTCCATACCATCAAGCCATACCTCCCACCCAAGCCCCCAGGCACCAAGGGTTGGTGACTCCCAATCATCCTCAACAAAACGGATATCATGTTTGGTGCTGTCAAGGCCGAGGGCCTTCAGGCTTTCAAGGTACAGTTCCTGACTGTCTAAGGGTGAGGGTTTTATGATGACCTGGTACTGGTAGTAATGCTGTAGCCTGTTAGGGTTTTCACCATAACGACCATCCGTTGGCCGTCGAGAAGGCTCCACATAAGCAACCTTCCATGGTTCAGGCCCAAGCACACGCAGAAATGTTGCTGGGTGGAAGGTACCTGCTCCAACCTCCATGTCGTAGGGCTGAAGTAACAGACAGCCCTTTTCAGCCCAGAAACGGTTTAATGTCTGTATTATCTCCTGAAAATACATAGCCAATACCGAAAGTTAAATATAATGAAGACTGTAATAATTTGTCAAATCAAAAGGCCTCCTTTATGTAGGAGATCTTGTGACCATTATCTGTTTTAACAATTGCAAGTACATCAAATCGTACCTGAACATTCTCAATGCCACGGTATTTCAGGTAATAAAGGGCTAGCCTGCGAAGTCGCTTTTGTTTTCTTTGGTCTACTGCCTCAAGGGGATGCCCAAAATTGAGACTTGTTCGTGTTTTTACCTCTACGATCACAATTGCTGGTCCGTCTCTGGCTATTATATCGATCTCTCCTATGGGTGTTCTGAAGTTTCGCTCAATTATTTTCAACCCATTTTTTCTGAGATATTTTACTGCCAGATCTTCTCCCTCCCTGCCGGTCCTGGTTTTTTTCATAGTCCTTTCATTCTTACCTTTATTGTATTTGCATGGGCCTCAAGCCCCTCAGCCTCCGAAAGGGTGATAACCGCCCGGGCCAGACGTTTAAAGGCAGCTTTAGATGTCTTTATGATACTGGAGCGTTTCAGAAAGTCGTATACACCAAGGGGTGAGAAAAATCGGGCAGTCCCGGAGGTTGGTAGTGTATGATTTGGCCCTGCTATGTAGTCTCCAATAGGCTCAGGGCTCCAGGTGCCAAGGAAGATTGCCCCTGCATTTTTAATATAAGGAAGCACTGCCTCTGGATCTTCGGTCATGATCTCAAGATGCTCTGGTGAGATGGTGTTTGCTATCTGTGCAGCCTTTTTCAGATTTTTTACCACAATTATTGCTCCATAGTTCTTTAGTGATTTCGATGCAATATCAGACCGGGAGAGTTCTTTTAATTGAATCTCTAGGGCCTTTTCTATTTTCTTTGCATGTACAGAGGATGTGGTGATAACAACCGCAGAGGCGTGCTCATCGTGTTCAGCCTGACTGAGCATATCGGCTGCCACTATTTCGGGGTTAGCCCTGGAGTCTGTAATTATAAGGATCTCACTGGGCCCGGCTATCATGTCTATATCAACAATCCCAAAGACCATCTTTTTGGCTATAGCCACATATATGTTGCCAGGGCCCACTATCTTGTCTACCTTTTTTATACTCTCGGTGCCATAGGCCATGGCGGCAACAGCCTGGGCCCCGCCAATCCTGTATACCTCTTTTATACCAAGTATCTCTATTGCGGTGGCCACCGCAGGGTTTAGCTGACCCTCTGGAGTAGGTACACAGAGGGCTATCTCCCTTACTCCGGCAACCTGGGCAGGAATGACATTCATTAACACGGTAGATGGATAGGATGCCTTGCCACCAGGTACATACACCCCAACCCTTTCCAGGGGGGTAATCATCTGTCCAAGTGTTACACCCTGCCTGGTATATTTCCAGGATTTTTCAAGCTGATGTTCATGATACTGCCATATTCTGCTTGCTGCAAGCTCGATAGCTGCTCTTACCTCAGAAGGGGTGTCTTTTGAAAGCCTTTTAATCAAAGAGGGTTTCAGTTTAAAATCCCTGGTGTCCAGTTTATCAAACCTTTTTGTAAATTCAAAGACTGCTCTGTCACCCCGTGTTTGTACCTCTTTTAAAATGTGGGAGACCGTTGAGACAATCTGCGGATCAATCCCCTCTGCCCTTTTCCTTAGAGTAAGTAAAAAATCCTCAAGCATCCTCTGTTCTTTAATTATTCTCATCATTTAGCTCCTTGAAATATGTAGTTCTGATATTAAATTACTACTGTCAGGTAAACGATAATAACTTAATTGTAATACAGGGAATATTAATTTTTCGTCTCATTCTCGGCAGACCTCCCTGTCTGCCTCCGAGGAAATTTTGCGTGCTTGCCATCACGGCAAGCACTTTGCAAAATTAAAACCGCTCAAAATTAATATCCCCTGTATTTTTAAACGGACACTATCGATATTAAATCTTAACAAATAATGATATAATAGTAAAATTGAAATCGCTGAATAAACCATGGTTGATTATGAAAAGATAATTCTCGCACACGGTAGCGGTGGCAAGGTAATGCACAGTTTTTTAAAGGATACCCTTCGTGCATACCTTCCAATTGATAGATTCTATGACTCAGCCATCCTGAAGATACCCTCAGGTGATGTTGCCTTTACCACAGATAGTTTTGTAGTTTCTCCACTGTTTTTCCCGGGTGGTGATATCGGTTCGCTTGCAGTATATGGTACTGTAAACGACCTGACTATGGTGGGAAGTGAACCCCGCTTCATATCTCTTTCCTTGATCATAGAGGAGGGTTTCCCGATTAATGATTTAAACAGGATCCTTAACTCTATCAGGGAGGCCTCGAAGACTGCAGGTGTACAGGTGGTTACAGGAGATACAAAGGTTGTACAGAAGGGTAAGGGTGATGGTATCTTTATAAATACAGCTGGTATTGGTGTTTTCAGTAAAGAAAAAATGTTCACTCCCGACAGGATTAAACCCGGTGATGTGATTATACTGTCAGGCTCAATAGGTAATCACGGTATGGCTGTAATGGCTGAGAGGAATGGCCTGAGTTTTGAGCCTCCTGTGCTTTCTGATACTCGCCCATTGAACAAATTGCTCGAAGAGGTAATTGAGTTCAGCGATTCAATACATGCCCTCAGGGACCCAACCCGGGGTGGTCTTGCAACCACCCTGAAGGAGTTTGCCCTTGAAACCAATCTGTGTATTGAAATAGATGAATCAAATATACCGATAAAACAGCAGGTAAGGGGTGCCTGTGAGATCCTTGGGCTGGACCCTCTATATGTAGCTAACGAGGGCATTTTTGTTGCTTTTGTGGATGAGGATATGTCAAAATCAGTCCTTGAAAGGCTCAGAAGGCATCCCTACGGAAAAGAAGCATCAATTATAGGTAAGGTTAAAAAATCGCCAGGAGGGATGGTACTTTTGAATACCGAGTTTGGTGGTACCAGAATGCTGGATATGCTTACAGGTGACCAGCTGCCAAGAATCTGTTAGGAGGTGTTGTGATGATTAAAAGGATTGTTTCCTCCCTTACTGCAGTACTGGTTTTACTATCAGTTTTTTCCTGTTCACAGGGCCCGGATAAAAAACAGATGCCTGCTGCTGTTGTGAATGGTGAAGAGATTTCCATGGAAAGCTTTCAAAAAAGATATAAACAACGACTTGAGTTTCATAGAAAGACAGCCTCTAAGGTCGATGAGGCTGAACTTAAGAAGGCAGTTATAAATGAGATGATTTCGGAGAAACTTCTTCTGGATGCGGCAATTGAAAAGGGCATCGAGGTTAATGATGAGGAGGTAAATAAAGCGATAGAGCAATTTAAAAAAAGAGAAGGAAAAAATCTTCAGGAGTATCTAAAAAGGTGGAATATCTCGGATGAGGAATTTAAGAACGAAGTAAAAAAACAGATCATGATCAATCGATTACTGGCAAAACTTGTGCCTGAGGACTCGGTCAGTGAAGATGATATAAAAGAATATTATAAAAACTCTGAAAAACCTCTTATTAAACCTGAAAGAGTAGAGGTCAAGCTAATACAGGTATTAAAGGAAGAGGATGCTAAAAAGGCAATGGAGGAGATAAAGAGGGGTAAAGACTTTGATGAGCTTGGTGAGATATTGAAAAAGCAAAAGAAGGCAGTGGTAACCGGTTATGGATGGGTCCAACCAAAATTCTTTTCTGGTGAGATAGGTGATGCCTTAAAAAAC
>JAADIE010000020.1 GCA_013151495.1 Nitrospirota bacterium
ATGGAGTACATAGTTAATCCTTTTAATCACATCAGCTACTGATGTGGTCTTTCCAACCAGATGATGCTCCGTCAGATACTGTTGTAGATTATCTATGTACTTGACAACCTGTGGATCCTTCATTGAGTCTTTTTCCTTTCCTTCAAAAACAAGATATGAAATATAAGTGCCTCCAATTATCCTGTTCAACACACTGTCTGCCACTCTTATCGGGTGGTTTTTCTTGAACCATTTTACCGGGTTGTCATTTACCCGTAAAAGGCTTACTCCATAAATAGCAACCATAACCATTATGACACCGGTAATTATTATTAAACGGCTTTTCTTAATAGACAGTCCTGTGAAAAGAGTGAGCAACTTACTTTTTTTGTGCCTAGTCCTTATGCCTTCCAGTCTCTGGGTCTTTATAAGCATAAGAGAAGCTGGCACAAAGGTAATAGTCAATAACCATGCAAACATCACCCCCAGTGCAACAAAAAGGCCAAAGACCTTTACTGGTGGTATCTTGGCCCATGCAAGATTTGCAAACCCTACTGAGGTAGTCAACGAGGTATAAAGCATTGGCTTAAAAAGTTCCTGAAAAACCTCTTTAATGGCCCTGGCCCTGTCCTTTAACTGTGGATATCTTTCATAGAAATCACTTAAAACATGTACACTGTCACAAACCGCAATGGGCATCAAAAACACAGGTATCATGGAAGACATTATATGAACCGTGTATCCCATCCCGATCATTGCGCCCATGGTCCACAGCACAGAAAGCATGGCCACAACCATTGCGGGAATCACAAGGGATAGCCTTCTGAACATAAGCCATAGTAAAATCATCAAGAAACCACCTGCAAGAGGAGCAACCACAGCCATCTGTTTAAACATCTCTGCTCCAAAGGTGTCTTCAGCAAGTGGAAGACCGGCCATATAGTATTTTTCAGGGCCCTTCATAGACTCGTATATAGCCCTAATCTCTGATGCTACTTCATGGGCAACCTCTTTGCTTACAATAGGAATGTAAATGGCCGCCCCCCTGGCGTCGGCAGAGACAAGCCTGTCTTTGAACATAGGATTGTCAAGAACCTCTTTCTTTAATCTCTCTATATCCCTATTGCTCTCTGGAATCCTGTAAAGAGGCGGTCTTACATGCAGGGTACCGCTGCGGGCTACAACATTATTGGTAACTGAAAGGCTTACAATGTCTTCAGCCACAACCCCCTTTATCTTCATTATTCTGTCGGTTATTTCCTTTATTCTCTTAAGAGTATCTATATGGAAAATGCCATCCTCTCGTAAAATACCGAGTACTATCATCTCATTTATGCCGAACTCTTTTTTGACCTTATTATGAAAAACCCTAACCGGCTCTTCAGGGGAAAGCATATTTTCAGGGTCTGTATCGATCTTTACCCTGGGAAATTGAGATGCAAAAATTATGGTGATCAATACAACCAGAACAATAACTGTTTTAGGTCGTTTTAAGGCAAACTCTACAATCATCATGCCTCCATTTTATGGTAGCTGAGTAAGCCCTCTCTTTATTTTCCACAGAAAGTACCGTTCAAAGGCAGCCTTAAGCCATTTGTAATGAATACCTTCCTTAAGAATGGCCTCCTGCCTTGGTGGCAACACTGGATCTGCCTTCATTAGGGCAGCTGTTTTACCCATGTCCATAAGGCAAACTGCATCCAGTTGTATGGCCTCTGGAGGATTCTTACCGGTAATATCAGCAACAATGGCCTTAGCTGCCTGCTTTGCCATCTTTACAGTCATGTAACCTGTCTTTGGCAGACCGGTTGGTACTGGTGTCTGCTCTGGTGGTGCCATGGCCACTGCAACACCCACTGAAAATATATTTTTATAATCCTTGTGTCGATAATGTTCATCAACAGGAATAAAACCCTTTGGATTACCAAGATGGGCTACAGCCTGGACACCAGCCATTGGCGGTGCAAACATGGCAAGTTTGTATGGTAGTTTGGTACCATCCTTCAGCCTTACTTCATCAGGAGTAAACTCCTCTATAGCCATATTTGAAATCACCCTGATCTCTCTTTCAGAAAAGGTATCTTCCATTATTCTTCTGGAGTTCGCAAGTCCACCCATACCAAAGTGCCCCACATAGGGCTCGGAAGTAACAAAGGTTATTGGCACCTTATGACGGAGTCGTCTCTTTCTTAACTCACTATCAATCTCGAAGACATACTCGTAGGGTGGCCCAAAACAGCTCACACCCTGAACAGAGCCTACAACCACTGGGCCAGGGTCTTCAAGAAATCTATTCCATGCCTCATTGCATCTTAGTGCCTGCTCAAGGGTAAAAATGCACTCAGTATATCCCTCTATGGGCCCAAGCCCTTGAACTGCAGAAAATACCAGTGCCGGTCCGGTAGCTATTACAAGGTAGTCATAATAGAGCTCTTTTGAGCTTGTTACTACCTTTGAGGAATCGGCATCTACACCTTTTGCCTCATCATGTATGAAGTTTATACCCTTTGGTTCCAGAACCTCTTTAAGGGGGAGAGTAATATCCTGGGGTTTACGCCAGCCCATTGCAATCCATGGAAGTGATGGGATAAAAACAAAGCTTTCAAGATCTGATACTACCGTTATTTCTACATCCCTGGTAAGATTCCTTTTTATTTCGAAGGCCGTTGTTAGCCCACCGAATGAGCCCCCCAGAACTACTATCTTTGTAGCCATCGTTACCTCCCAAGAATTTTAATCAAAACATTCCAACCACTCTTTCCTCATTGGCCATCAGATCTATAAGCTCCGGCCAGCCAATCTTTTTTATTCCCCTTTTTATATCAGCCAGACCTCTCATTTTTAGATCCTCCTCCACAGCATAAGCTGTACCGCAGAATCCGTCTAACATTTCATTTATTGCAAAGTAAACCCCGTTCTGTAAAAGAACAATATCTGCAGATGAGTCTCTTGCTATCTTTAATCCTCTTCTTCCCTCGCTGGTTGCAGGACTGTTTTTTATTAATACAATCATCTCTTTCCTCCTAAAAGATCATGGTTTTGTCAGACTCTTTAATTGTCTCTGATATCTCATAACCTGTAACAACTTTTACATTTTCAATGATGTCCTCTGTATCAAGGCCTGCCTCTCTCATAGAATTTTTCTCAACAAGCACTGAACATCCCATGTCTATTAGATCAGATACAGATTCTCCAAGCTCTGTGTATCCTGATTCAGCCACATCCTGACCCTTCTTTGCCAGGTATACTCCATCATCAACAAGCAGCAGTGTAACATCTATCTCGTCTCCTATTGCCCCCATGGCATGTCTGACAGCTTCTGCAGCCTGTATGTCACCATAGGGTGGTTTGATCAGTAAAACAGAAAGTTTCATGGTCTACCTCCTAAAGATTAATCCAGACATCGGTTTCTCTCATGGTTGCAAAAAGACCTTTTAATGAGCCCATCTCTGCTTCATCAAGATAGTCTTCCTTCGCTGCACGGCGATAGTTTAAACAGCCACCTCACAGGTAAACCTTCAACCCCTTTTTTATAAGTTCTGAAAAAAGATCACCAGCATGAGGCAATCCCTTTGCCTTTTGTCCTTTGAGAAAACAATACACCCCATCACCAGAAGCTATGAGATTGACCCTGTGCCCCTTGGCCAGTGCACTGTCTGCTATTCTCACAGCGGTAAGAGTATTTTCACTCTGATAAGGGGAGGTTGTTAAAAAAATTGTAAAGGTCTTTGCCATGGTATCCTCCTTACTTTAATGTCGCCTGTTCCCGGGATATTTACCCCTTTTCGTAACCGGACAGCATGCTGGTGCAGGAAGAGGATTTTCGTAATCCCTGTTTAGTACATCCAATAGGTCTGGCACTATTGGATCTACAAGGAAATAACACCGCAGCCGTCCATCCATGTAATAATCAATCAATCCATGATGCCTTAATAGGGCAAGGTGTTGAGAGATGTTGGGCTGACTTATCTCAAGAAATTCCTCCAGATCGCTTACGCACTTTACTCCTTTTGTAAGTTCTCTAAGTATCCTGAGCCTTACTGGATGGCCTATAACCTTTAGAAGCTCTGCCTGTTTTCCGATTGAACGCATAATTATATTCAAATATTAGCATATTTTTATATTTATGTCAAATGTATAAAAATCCTTATTTCACGATTCCTTCATTAGCCTTAATATAATTTGACAATCGGTATATTTTGTGATATAGTCTTTCAGAGGCGTTAGAACCCAAGGAGTATTAATCCATGATTATGGCGAATGCTTTCTTTCAATTATGCCATCCTGTTTTACCCCCGGCCAACATGCTCCGCAAACTCAAATCAATTAAGACCTTATAAAAGGAGGAGACCATGGAAAAGATACTGAGGATTAACATGTCTGCAGATGGAGGGCCTGAGATCAGAGAGGAGCCTCTCGGAGAATATGCCGGCCTGGGAGGCAGAGGCCTTACCTCGGCAATTGTATCAAAAGAGGTACCACCCCTGTGTCATCCCCTTGGTCCTGAGAACAAGTTTGTAATAGCCCCTGGTATACTTAGCGGCACCCTGGCAGCCATGTCTGGAAGGATCTCGGTAGGATGCAAGAGCCCCCTCACCGGAGGAATCAAAGAGGCAAATGCAGGCGGGCAACCAGCACAGGTTCTTGCCAGGCTTGGATATGCTGCCATAGTGCTTGAGGGCAAACCAAAGGGTGATGATATTTACAAGATCGTGATTAATAAAGATGGTGTTCAGATCATACCGGACAACAGCCTAAAGATGTTACCCAACTATGATCTGATTGAAAAAATGAAGGCCGAATACGGAGACAAGATTGCCTGTATCTCCATTGGGCCAGCCGGAGAGATGAAGATGTGTGCAGCCTCAGTGGCCTGCACCGATATGGAGCTAAGACCCACAAGGCATGCAGGCCGTGGTGGAGTGGGAGCGGTGATGGGCTCAAAGGGAGTAAAGGTAATAGTGCTTGACGACACCGGGATGCCCATGAGGGAACCAAAGGATCCGGAAAAGTTCAAGGAGGCCAACAGGACCTTTGTTAAAGGTCTGCAACAACATGCTGTAACCGGTCAGGCACTGCCTGCATATGGCACAAATGTTTTAACAAACATAATAAACGAAGTAGGTGGATATCCAACTTACAACTTCAAGGAAGGTCAATTCAAGGGTGCCTCAAAGATTAGCGGTGAGACAGAAGCAGAGCTTGAGAAGCAGCGTGGTGGAGTTCCAACTCATGGTTGCCATCGTGGTTGCGTGATCAGATGTTCGGGGATTTATCACGACAAAGATGGCAACTATCTTACTAAGCAGCCCGAGTACGAAACGGTATGGGCTCATGGTGGAAACTGTGGTATTGACGATATGGATGCAATAGCAAAAATGGATTTCCTTGATGACAACTATGGCCTTGATACCATAGAGATGGGTGCAACCATAGCAGTAGCAATGGAGGCCGGACTTATAGAGTTTGGAGATGCAGAGGGAGCAATAAGGCTGATAGAGGAAGTAGGTAAGGGAACCTATCTTGGCAGGATACTCGGTAACGGAGCAGAGTTTACCGGAAGGGCCTTTGGTTTGGAGAGGATACCGGTAGTAAAGGGACAGGCCTTGCCTGCCTATGATCCAAGAGCTGTACATGGTATCGGAGTAACCTACGCAACAAGTCCAATGGGAGCAGATCACACTGCAGGATATGCAGTTGCTCAAAATGTACTTAAAGTGGGTGGCGATGTTGATCCTCTAAAGCCGGACGGACAGATAGAGCTATCCAGGAATCTCCAGATTGCAACAGCAGCCATAGATTCCACAGGGATGTGCCTGTTTATAGCTTTTGCTATACTTGATCAGCCGGAGACATTTCAGGCACTGATGGATATGCTAAGCGCATTTACTGGGAAGGAAATGACTGCTGATGAATTTATGGAGTTAGGTAAAAATATACTGACCATGGAGAGGGATTTCAATAAGAGGGCAGGTTTTACATCAAAGCACGACAGGCTACCAATGTTTTTCAAGACCGAACCACTACCACCTCATAACATTACCTTCCAGGTTAAAGATGAAGATCTTGATAAGGTCTTTAACTGGTAGTAGTTTATAGTCTCATAGAAGAGAGATATTTTTTAAAGGAAGAGAGGGTAAGGGCCCTCTCTTCCTTTTAGATAAACAATGAACAAGATACTAATAAAGAATGCAACCAGAGAACTCCTTACCAATCTTCTACCTCTATTACAACAGGGCATTTTAATGAAAGTAACAGCTGGCAGCAGTGTCAGGGATTTTCTGATTTCAAATCTATGTCTCGATGAAGAATATATAGACAGACGAATTCAGTCAATCCTGCTTAATGGAAGACCTGTAGATGATCCTTCAGGTGCAAAAATAAAAGATGGAGTCACTATTGCACTTTCATCAAGTATGCCAGGACTGGTAGGAGCCACCTTGCGCAGATGTAGCCCTGTAGCATCATTAAGAAGCACCCTTACCTATAAAGAATCATCGAACATAAAATCCAATTGCCAGGCAACCGTCAGGCTTAAACTATTCAATCTGATCATGAGTGAGATTGGTCCTTTCATGCTAAAACAAGGAGTGATGGTAGAGGCCAAAAGGATCCAGGAGATACTTAATAAACTCAACAGCCTTTTCGATAAAGATAGAAATGAGGTCTTTCTCAACAACGAAACCATAGAACCTGTCGAACTGCTTAAAGTATTAAGCCAGGATGATGGGCTTTGTATAATTCAGATTGAAACAATTACAGAACTCTAATCTTTTTTAATCCTTCTATTGTCCTCCTGCAATTGGTGGAAACAGAGCAAGGGTGTCGCCATCTTTTAACTTATAGTCTGGCTTAACATGTACAGCATTTACGATTCTTAAAAGTGGTACACTCTCTGGTATCTTCAACATCTTAATAACATCAGCAACAGTGGTCCCTTCGGGCACTGTAATTTCCTGAATCTCGCTCCCATATTGCTTAAGGGTGGCAAAGAGTTTAACGGTTATGGTCATAATATATTATACAGTCTTTTAGACCAAAATATGAGTTATATCATAGATATTTAATTCAGTACATGTAAAAATTATACTATGGCTATCTGTACATCTAAAGATCCTTTTAAAGACTTTAGTGTCTACTCTACACAATCATATCCTTCCAAGCTGTTTGTAGAGGTAACCACCAGGTGTAATCTTAAATGTACAATGTGTGTAAAACAGACACCCAGGGGCACAATCCAGGAAGGCCATCTCTCTTCAGATCTTTTTAAAAAGCTGATTCCTGCATTTCCCTTCATTAATGCCCTTATACTTAACGGAATAGGAGAACCCCTTTTACATCCGAATCTGGAAGAATTTATAAAGATAGCAAAAGAACATATGCCAGAGACTGCCTGGGTGGGTTTCCAATCAAATGGTATGTTACTTACAGAATCTCGCGCCCTTAGCCTCTTAGATGCTGGCCTTGACAGAATATGTTTATCGATAGATTCTGTTTCAGGAGAAAAGCTAAGCAAGATACGCGAGGGAGCAGAGGTTAGTGAGATTGAAAAGGCCTTTACAGCCTTAAATAATGCCAAACTTCTCAGAAAAAACAAAAATCTTCAGATTGGTATCGAGTTTGTTCTGATGAAAGACAACCTGCTGGAACTTCCAGAAACAGTTAAATGGGCAGCAAGGCATGGAGCAGAATTTGTAATAGTTACCCAGTTGCTTCCCTACGACAAAAACACGGCTAAGCAGGCCGTATACGACACAAATACCTCCGAGGCCATATCAATATTTAAGAAATGGAAGGAGCTTGCAGAAAAAGAGGGTATAAATATATTAGAGTACTATGATGTATTTATGAAATTCTTTAAAAACGACTACGAAGAAAGGCTTTGTTACTTTGTTGAACAGATGAAGGCTGAGGCACGAAAGAAAAACACCACTCTGCACCTGGAAAGGCTCTTTTCAAGAGATGAACAGTGGTTTACAAAAGTTGAGGAGATATTTGATCAGACAAGGGAGATAGCTCAACTATACGGTCTTGAGATCATACTACCAGAGCTTGCACCTAAAAACAATCGAAAGTGTGAATTTGTAGAGGCTATGAGTGCTTTTATATCCTGGGATGGCAGCGTGCATCCCTGTTATTTCCTGTGGCATCGCTATGTATGCTATATAGGTGGTTTAGAGAAGTTTGTTAAACCCTGGAGTTTCGGTAACCTAAAGGACAACGACATCCTTGAAATCTGGAATAGAGAGGACTTCAGGGCCTTCAGACAAAATGTCCTCCAGTACGATTTCCCCTTCTGTTTTGACTGTAGCTTTGCCCTTTGCGACTATGCCCAGATGGAAGAATTCATACAGGACTGCTACACCATCAAGGTTCCCTGTGGATCATGTCTGTGGTGTACCGGTCTTTTCCATTGTTTACAGTAAACCAGGATTCCGAGGCATTATCAAATCTCATATTTGCATTCCTGATTTTCTGAATTCTTCTCTTGGCTATCTCCTTGATCCTCGATATTATCATCTCTCTAATTTTTTTCTCTTCAACTGGTCCTTCAACCTGTTTAAATATAATCTGCTCTATCTTATTTATCTCTTTTAAAAGACTTTTCCTGTCGAAGTTGCTTAATATCAGATTAACATGATGGTTTTCGTGTTCTATCAGTTTCTTAATATACTGATTCCACTTAATCATTTCCGTTCTGGACAGGTTGGTACCACCTGAAAG
>JAADIE010000123.1 GCA_013151495.1 Nitrospirota bacterium
GATAATATCTTCATTAGAGATGCCTGTTTCAAATAGTTCTGCTTTGTTGATGAACTCATCGAATACTGAACTCAGGCGAGAATATATGGTTTCCGAATCTTCAGTGCCGTACTCATATAATTCTTCCACCTCATTAAACTGCTTGATAAAGTCAACAGTAGCACTCTCAATATATTTTATCCATTGCTTGGTAATTTCCTGGTCAATTTCATTGAAATCTCTTTCTTTGATGTCAATTATCAGGCCACAATTGGTACATCTGCTTGAGCTGGTTATATTATTGTTGAATCCACAGAAGGGACATTCCCTGGACCCGGAAAGATGTCCTTTTATGTAATTCCAGAGAATCCTTGTAGTTCTTTTATCTATGTTCAGAAATCTTACAGCTATACCATTTTTATCCTTTCTTACTATTCTGACATCACTTTCAAACTCACCAATCTCCGGGATTTCAGCCTTTAGTTTAATAATTTCGTCTTCTTTGACAGGAAGGGATGTATTCAGAAACGCACCCTTTAGACCAAGATTTTTGGTCTCAACCCTCTGTTTTGTGAGGCTCCCAGATAGTATTGTTACAGGTATTGATACATTACACCTCACATCCAGTCTCCCCATCCCACACCTCCACTTAATAAAATTTAGGTTATTATATAAAAATTTGACCAAAGTGTCTATATTTTAAGAAAAACTTCATAAATAATAGCATAAACATATAAATAATTTGCAGTTTTTCTGTAATATATTATGCAATGAGACGGAAGTTTGGACAGCATTTTCTATTTGATCCATCGATTTTGCGAAAAATCGTGGAAGGTGCTGAGGTTAGTAAAAGGGACCTTGTAGTAGAAATAGGGCCTGGTAAGGGCAGACTTACGGAGTTGCTTGCAGAGAAAGCCAGAGAGGTAATTGCTATTGAAATAGACGACAGGTTATGCGATGAGCTCAGGGTTAACCTCCTGCCACGATACCACAACATCAGACTCCATTGCCAGGATGTACTGAAATACCCTTTTGGGGAGTTACCAGATTTTAAGGTTGTTGCCAATATACCATATTATATAACAACTCCAATTATTTTTAAATTAATAGAAGATGGTAAAAACATGCACTCAGCAACCCTGACAATACAGAAAGAGGTTGCCGAGAGAATAGTTGCCAGCCCAGGCCGAAAAGATTACGGGGTATTATCACTTATGGTTCAGTATTTTACAGAGCCTGAAATTTTATTCAATATACCTCGGGGTGCCTTTGTGCCACCTCCAAGGGTAGACTCTGCAGTGATCAGGCTTATTAAAAGGACAGTTCCAGCAGTGGATGTCAAGAATGAACGATTATTTTTTAAAATCATAAAGCGTGCTTTCTCTCAAAGAAGAAAAACAATTCTTAATTCCTTGAAGATTTTCAATAAAGATATGAAGTCTATTTTCGATGATCTATCAATTGATCCAAAGGTCAGGCCAGAGACTCTTAGTATTGAGGATTTTGCAAGAATAAGCGATAAAATATACGAGTTATCAAAAAAGGCGTAATTGACAACATCATAGCCAAATGCTATTATTTATGTAGAAATGGACAAAGACTTCGAGATCCTTGATATCTCAGGTGATATCGGCCTCAAGGTTTACGGTGAAAATTTAGAAAAACTCTTCATAAACGCTGCAAAAGGGTTGTACTCTCTCATTATTGAAAAAAGCAATGTTAACCCTACTAAAAGCATTGATGTTAATGTTTATGCTGAGTCCCTTGATGGGCTTCTGGTAGGATGGCTAAATGAACTCATTTTTCAGTTCGACACCTATGGCTTTGTAGGAGGGGATGTAGAGATAAAGACCTTATCTGAAAACCGAATTGAGGCCTCGGTTTTTGGTGAGGACTTTGATCCAGAAAAACATGAGAGAGGACTGCTGGTAAAGGCTGCAACATACCATAATCTGAAGATTGAAAAGAAAAACGGTATCTGGTCAGTTGAGGTTGTTTTTGACATTTAAAAAAAGGGGGTGATTTCAATGGCAGAAAGGCCAGACATCAAGAGATTGGATGACAACACCCTTGAGGTTCCCATTGGTTATATTGATGGTATGAGGGTAAAAGGGTTAATTTATGTGGATAGACAGCTACAGGAATACCTTGAAGTAGAGGCCATACGCCAGGTGGCCAATGTGGCAACTCTGCCAGGTATAGTAAAGTGGTCGCTGGCAATGCCCGATATCCATACCGGTTATGGCTTTGCAATTGGTGGAGTAGCTGCCTTTGATATAAAAAATGGAATTATCTCTCCGGGTGGAGTTGGTTACGATATTAATTGAGGTGTAAGACTCCTGAGGAGTAATCTCAGCCGTGCTGAGGTGCTCCCCAGGATGAGGGACCTCGTGGAGGCCCTGTATCGTGAGATCCCATCAGGTGTAGGCTCAAAAGGAAAGCTCAAACTATCAAGAGAGGATCATAAAAGACTTCTGAGAGACGGTGCCAGATGGGCAGTTGAGAATGGCTTTGGTGAGCCAGAGGACCTTCAGTATATTGAATCTGGCGGTTCAATTGAGGGGGCTGATCCGTCCTTAATAAGCGACAAGGCGTACGAGCGTGGTCGTGCACAGCAGGGTACCCTTGGTTCAGGTAATCACTTCCTTGAAATCCAGTATGTAGAGGAGATTTACGACGAAAGGGCGGCCGAGGTCTTTGGTCTTTTCAAAGATCAGGTTACCCTTATGATACATACAGGCTCGAGGGGGTTTGGACATCAGGTCTGTACCGACTTCCTCGAAGTAATGGAAAGGGCAGTCAAAAGATATAATATAAGCCTACCAGATAAGGAACTTGCCTGTGCACCCTTTTACTCCCAGGAGGCACAGGATTATTTTTCTGCTATGAAGGCTGCTGCAAATTATGCCTGGGCAAACAGGCAATGCATCATGCATTGGTGCAGAGAGGCCATTACGGAGACCCTTGGAATAAGCAGGCGTGAGCTTGGCCTTGAGCTTGTATACGATGTGGCCCACAACATAGCAAAGGTGGAGGAGCATATTGTTGATGGTGAGAAGATTAAGGTGGTGGTTCACAGAAAGGGTGCAACCAGGGCCTTTGCTCCAGGACATCCTGAGGTGCCAGAAAGATACAGGGCTGTTGGACAACCCGTGCTAATTCCTGGTGATATGGGTAGGGCATCTTATGTGCTGGTTGGTACAGAAAAGGCCATGCAGGATACCTTTGGTTCAACCTGTCATGGCGCGGGCAGGGTGCTTTCAAGACATCAGGCTATCAAGAGGGCTAAAGGCAGGGCCATATGGCGTGAGATGGAGGATGCCGGTATTCTGGTAAGAAGTGCTGGTAAACGAACACTGGCAGAAGAGATGTCGGAGGCTTACAAGGATATATCGAATGTGGTTGATGTGGTTGAGCGTGCGGGTATTTCTAAAAAGGTAGCAAAACTCAGACCTCTGGGTGTGGTGAAGGGTTAATATTAAATGCAATCTGAGCTGCTCTACAACTCTTTGCTATTTTTCATTCCAGTTGTCCTGCTTTTTTTTATTGTCCTTAGTTTCAGGTATCTGAGAAAAGCAAGAAAACTTGCCGATGATATGAAGAAAACAGAGATGTCCTTTGTGGTTGATACCTTTCACGAACTTGTTGCAAAGCTAAAAGAAAAGGAAAAGGAGCTTGAGGAACTCAGAAAACGGGCAGAAGAAAGGGCCGAGGATGTAGAAAGCTACAGTGATAATATTATTGAAAGTGTGCCAAGCGGAGTGGTTAGTTTTGACAATAACCTGAGGATTACCCGCGCTAACTCATCTGCTATAAAGATTCTTGGGTTAACTACTAAAGACCTTAAGGGGTTGTCTTATGATGAGGTTTTCAATGAGCCTTTGAAAGGCCTGATTGAAAAACAGGATACCGTTAAAAGAGCCGAGTATCTATACAGGATTGGAGATGGCATTAGCCGCTGGCTTGGCCTTACAATCTCACCCCTTTACAATAGAAAAAAAGAGAAAATCGGAAAGGTCTTGATCTTCAGCGATATAACGGAACTTAAGGACCTGGAACGGCAGATCAGGCTCAGGGAGTGGCTATCGTCCCTTGGAGAGGTTTCCCTTGGCATAGCCCATGAACTAAGAAATCCCATGGCTGTTATTAGTGGTTACAGCAAACTGCTAAAGAAGAATTCCCCTGAGGAGTATCAAAAGATAGTCGATGCAATAATGGATGAGATAAAGGGCATGGACAGGATAATTAATGATTTCCTGTCTTTTGCAAGACCTGTTAATCCAAATAAGGAACAGGTTAACCTGCGAGAACTTATTACTGAGGCTTTAAAACCACTGGTTTCAAGCTTCAACCAGATAATTTACACAGAGGATATAGCCGATTGTAGAATTAATACCGATCCTGTGTTGATCAAACAGGCCATAACCAACATTGCCAGAAACGCAATCGAGGCAATGGAGGGCTCTGGCGAGTTAAGAGTGCTTGCAGAGTGTGTGGATCAGGGTGTGCGTATTGTAATTGAAGACTCAGGTGGTGGCATTCCAGAGGATATTAAAGAAAAGATTTTCCTGCCCTTTTATACCACCAAAGAAAATGGTACCGGGCTGGGGCTTGCAGTTGTACATAAAAATATAACAACCCTTGGTGGTACTGTTATGGTTGAAAATATCAACAGAGGTAGCAGATTTACAATAGAACTGCCCATTCAGTAGAAAATTACAAAAAGCAAAAAGGTAACCGTTGCACCAAGTACCCCTCCAAGCAATACCTCCCATGGAGAATGGGCCCTTACGGTAACCCTGCTCTGGGCAATCACCACGGCCGCTATAAAGGTAAGGATTGAGACGATATAGTTCTGACTAATATAGGTGGTTGAAACCCAGATTGAAAAGGCCAGAGCCGAATGCCCGCTCGGGAAACCTCCTCTTAGGGGTGTGCCTTTGCCAAAGTGAGACTTGGTAATAACAACAATTATTAAAACTATGACCAGGGCGACAACGGCTATATCCTCTCCGGTATGTTTGGCAATTGTAAGACCATGCTGGAATGTCCTCATTATATGAGGAGAGAGCACAATGTAGCCAATAACAGCTGCGCCCAGAGCTGTTACAAGTACGGCGCCGGCAGCAATATCCTTGGCATATTTTGCAAGCTGATTCTTCTGGGGCGAGATAAGGTCAACCACATGTTCAACTGCTGTGTTCAGCAGTTCTGCACAAATTACCACCACAGCCACTGTAGAGATTATTACGAACTCCATTCTGCTTACACCAAGTAAAAAACTCAGTATAAGCACCCCTCCGGCTGCATAGAGATGATATCGGAGGTGCCTTTCGTTCTTGGCAGCATGTAGCACCCCCTCTATTGCATAGTTGGCTGATTCAAGCCATCTTCTTAATGGCATTTAAAAGCTCTCTCTGTTTACGAAACATCCGTTCTTTATCTTTCCTGGAACGCTCATGATCATAACCGAGCAGGTGAAGAACTCCGTGCACTATAAGCCTGAGGGTTTCCTCCTCAAGGCTTACTCCGTATTCCCTGGCCTGACGCTCGGCCTGATGGAGGTTTATAACTATATCGCCTATAGGCAGGTGTTCCTGAAGTTCAGATTCCCTCATGGCCTTCCTCAGCTCCTGTTCATTATTATACATGGGAAACGAAAGCACATCGGTTGGACGGTCCTTATTCATATACTGGAGATTCAGTTGTCTTGATCTATGGTCATTGACAAAAAGGATACCTATTTCGGCTCTCTGAAGCCTTAATCTGCTGAGCAGGATATCAAGGCAGTGTTGAATGTATCTT
Organism: Nitrospirota bacterium; assembly: GCA_013151495.1. Taxonomy (GTDB): domain Bacteria; phylum Nitrospirota; class Thermodesulfovibrionia; order Thermodesulfovibrionales; family JdFR-85; genus JAADIE01. The sequence continues at coordinate 5,785 of JAADIE010000123.1, forward strand.
TTGTTTAACTTTACCTTTCTTTGGAGGTTTCTTAGGATAATCACTGCCCTTTTTAATTCCTTTCCTTAAAGGAGTAACCTTGTCAGTGTATTCTGTAGTTTCGACCTGCTCCTTTTTCTCTTCTGTTTTCTCACCAAAATCGAAACCAGGGTAGTCAACCCTCTTATGCAGGATGCCCGTAAGGATATAGGTGAATTTGCGTTTTATTAATGATATATCCTTTAGTGTGAGTTCACATTCCTCAAGCTGTCCATCAATAAAGATGTGATTTACGATCTTGTCGACAAGTGATTCGATTCGGGCAGGGGTAGGGTCTTTCAGCACCCTTGAGGCTGCCTCCACTGCATCAGCAATCATAACAAGGGCTGCCAACCTGCTCTGTGGCTTTGGCCCCTGATAACGGTAATCCTCCTCTGTAGGCTCACCATCGCCCAGATCCTTTGCCTTCTGGTAGAAATAGGTCATCAGGCATGTGCCATGATGCTGCTGTATTATATCAATGATAGGCTCTGGCAGTTTATATTCCCTTGCTATTTCCACACCCTCTTTAACATGAGACGACAGTATGATGCTACTCATGTGTGGCGTAAGACGGTCGTGTTTGCTGACCGCTCCGGTCTGGTTTTCCACGAAATACTCTGGCATCTTTATCTTACCTATATCATGGTAGTAGGCACAGACCCTGGCCATCAAAGGGTTAACACCAATGTCTTCAGCAACCGATTCAACCAGGTTTCCAACGATTATGCTGTGATGGTAGGTGCCTGGAGCTGTGATCATCAGATTTTTCATAAGTGGCTGGTTGAGATCGAGCAGTTCAAGAAGGGTGATATCGGTGGTAACCTTGAATAACATTTCAATGGCTGGAAGAACCAGAGAGACTATGGCCGACACAACTATTCCTGATGCTATGGCAAAGATGTAGGCAAAGGGGGCAAACTCATCAGTAAACCTGTTTGTGTACAAAAGAAGCCCTGTAAGGGTAAATACATTTGCTCCACTGACATAAAGACCACTTTTAAGTATATCAGATCTTTTCTTACACCTTATAACGCTGAAGGCACCTGTTAAACTACCGACAAAGGCATATATAGGATAAAGCGACTCACCCACCCAGAGACCGGTAAGCAAACTCAATGTAAAGGAAAATATTATGGCTGTATGAAAATCAAAAATCAGGGTTACCAGGATAGCACCAACAGGAATGGGCATGCCATAAATTATGCTTTCAATGGCATTGACCCCGAGACCCTCGGAGAACTTCTGGAAGAAGTACTGAAAGGCCCTGGCGTTTATGATTGTAAAGATAACAAGAAAGCCAAGGAGCAGAAGCATTCGCATGTTTTTTATATAATCGGGCTTGTATCTGATTATGTCTCTGTAGAAAATTAAAAAAAGCAGAGTTGATATAAGGAAACCACCTGTTAAGAACTGGATGCTCCACCGGCTTTCAACTGTAAGGGATGTAAAAAGCCCGAACAGTACAACCACAGATAGCTCGAGAGCCTTCTGGCGGGTTAACCAGCCCTTGCTGTTAGTCCTCTGCTTTTTCTTCTGAAGTCTCTTTCCGTTTTTCGAATCTTTCATAGGCCTTTATAATCTCCTGAACCAGTCTGTGACGGACAACATCTCTCTCAGTGAAGTATATGAATTTGATACCCTCTATGGATGAAAGTATCTTTTCAGCCTCAATCAATCCAGATGTTTTACCAGCAGGCAGGTCCACCTGAGTGATGTCTCCTGTAATAACTGTTTTTGAATTAAATCCAAGCCTGGTTAAATACATCTTCATCTGCTCTGATGTGGTATTCTGGGCCTCATCAAGTATTACAAAGGCATCGTTAAGGGTTCGCCCCCTCATATAAGCAAGCGGAGCAATCTCTATTATGCCCTTTTCAATCAAACGCATGGCTTTTTCAAATTCCATCATGTCATAAAGGGCGTCATAGAGGGGTCTCAGGTAGGGATGAACCTTTTCGTACATATCACCTGGCAGATAACCAAGTTTCTCACCAGCCTCTACTGCCGGTCTGGCAAGCACAATACGACTTGCCTTTTTCTTGATAAGGGCATTTATTGCCATTGCCATGGCAAGATAGGTCTTCCCTGTACCGGCAGGGCCAATTCCAAAGACTATGTCATACTTCTTTATAGCATCGATATACCTTTTCTGGGTCTCTGTCTTTGGGATAATAAAACGTTTTTTAGATGAAACAGGTATCTGGTTTGTAAAAAGGTCTGTAAGTGATGTGCTTTCACCTCTACTTATGGATAAAAGTGCATAACGAAGATCATCGGGTTTAAGCACATAACCCTTTCTATTGATTTCTCTGATTTCATCCACAAGCTTTTCAGCCTTAACTGCCTGAGCCTCTGGCCCTTTAATAAATAGCTTTTCACCACGGGTGCTTATAATCACACCAAGCTCTTCCTCAATGAGCTTGAGGCTTTTTTGAACTCCCGAGAAGAAAAAGTTTTCGTAGTCGTCCTCTGATATTGATTTCTCAAGTATTATGTCTTTCATTTTGAGCCTTTTTGAGTAACTATAAAGGTTTTGAGTTTTTCGTTAATCGAGATTTTCAGAGCCGCAGCCTCGGCATCTGAACGCTTAATAAAACGGCCAACTCTTACCCTATATAATATTTTACCTTTTTTCAGGGTATTAATAAATACAGTGTATCCCTTTTTCTTTAGACGATTTTTAAGCTTTTCTGCCTCTGCCTTTGAGCTGAAAGCCCCAACCTGGATTGTATAGTAGTTGGCTGTCTTGGATTGAATGGGGAAGGGTTTTGTTTCCTCAACAGTAGCAGGTTTTGGTATTGGAGGCTTCTTTCTGAGAGCTTTCTTGAAGCTGAAAAACTACTCTTATTAGGTCTTTAATAGGTGATTTTAAACCAA
>JAADIE010000122.1:0-4832 GCA_013151495.1 Nitrospirota bacterium
TGAAGCAATAAAGAAAAACGGTTATTTTGTTCACCCTGTATTTTCTTCCCTCAAAGATAAAAAAACTTAGTGAATTGAGACAGATGCAAAGGATAGATAGAGACTCGATCGATATGGTTACCGATAAAATAATCGAGGCTTACAAGAAGAAAGGGTATCTTGACATCCAGGTGGCCCCGGTGATTACCGAAGAAGACGAGGCCATGACCATAAGTTTTTTTATCTTTGAGGGAAGAAAATACAGGGTGAACAAAATAAGTTTTGAGGGCATTACATTTGATGAGAATCTGTTCAGAGAGATAATGAATCTTCAGGAAGACACGGTTTACGATCCTTATAAATTGGATTCAGATCTTGAAAGGATAATTGCCTATTACAAATCTCTTGGCTATCTTGAGGCCAGGATAAAAGAGACTGACATAAAAACCAACAGGAAAAACGGCACTGTTGACATCAGAATAATAGTAAAGGAAGGAAAGAGATTTAGAGTCGGAGAAATAAATATAGAGGGAAACAGCTTTTTCAAGAAGGAACGTATTCTGAGATTTATTAGACCTCCTCTGGGAGAGAGCTTTAATGAGACAGAGTTGCTTAATTCCAAGTTTAAATTGCTGGATGAATACAAGCGTGAGGGGTTCCTGGATGCAAAGATAGCGGTTGCTTCAGAACTTGATCATGGAAGGGTTAAGATATTTGTAAAGATAAAGGAAGGTAAAAGGTACAGAGTTGGAAAGATAATTGTTCGTGGCAATGTTAGAACCAGGACAGAGGTGATTTTAAGAGAAATACAACTAAATGAAAATGATCCACTTGACTTCAGAGTACTATCAGAGAGCTCAAGAAAGCTATACAGACTTGGGCTTTTTAAGGATATAAAGATAACCACTACCAGTGCTTATGATCATAAGAAGGATATATTGATCGAGGTCAGGGAGCGTCCTCATGGAATGTTTGAATTTGGCCTGGGATATGGTGAATACGAGGGGGGCAGGGCCATGCTGAACTGGTCTTATAACAATATTTCCGGAATGAACAGACGTATTAACATCAGATTAGAAGGAAGTAAACTGAAAAAGAGATTTTTTATAAACTATCACGAACCATACTTCGGACGGTCTGATACGAGCTTTAATGCGGTTTTTCAATACATAGAAAAAGAGAGAATCGATGTTGAGTCTAATGATACCCTGTATAAAATTAAGAAGTATTCCTCTGAGGTTTCACTGGAACGACAGATATTTCAGGATACCAAAGGTTTTATTGCTTATAACTACTCGTTGGTAAAAACTTACGAGGTAAAGCCTGATGTGGTTTTATCTAAAGAGGACAGAGGTACTTTAGGTATAAGTAGTATAAGGCCAGGCTTTTTATACGACAGCAGAGATCACCCCTTTGACCCAAGACATGGCCTTGTATTTGGAGCGTCATTAAAGCTTGCAAGTAGATTTCTGCTCAGTGAAACAGATTTCTATAAGCTTACAGTGTCTTCAAGCTTTTACTATCCTTTAAGTAAGAGAGTAACGGCAGCTATTGCTTTTAGAGGAGGTTTTGCTGAGGGATTTGGTGATACAAAAGAGTTGCCTATAGTGGAAAGGTTTTTCCTTGGTGGACGAAACTCGGTGCGAGGATTTGCGCAGGACAGCCTTGGTCCAAAGGGTGATGATAATTCTCCAACAGGTGGAAATGCTTTTCTGATGGGAAGCTTCGAGTTAAGGATAGACACTGGCAGGGGTATAGGACTCGTTGTTTTTATAGATACGGGGAATGTCTGGGAAAGGCTAAAGGATATCGACTTCAGCACCCGAAAAACAGCTGGTGTAGGTATAAGAATTCGAACCCCTGTAGGACCTGTAAGGTTTGACTATGGACATAAACTGGATAGAAGGGATGGTGAGAGTTCAGGTGAGTTACATTTCAGCATTGGCCATGCTTTTTAGGTTATTGCTTGCATTGTGCTTTTTAGCGGTTCAGCCTGGTATAACCAAGGCTAAGATCGTAGACCGAGTGGTTGCCTATGTGGGCTACGATGCGATTACTTATGTGGACCTTACTGAATTCATTGAGAAGATGCATAAAAAAGGAATTGACATAAAACCCCGGGAGGCTGTAAAGACACTTGTAAACCGACTGATTTTTATTAAAGAGGCCCGTAGATTGAGACTCCAAGCCAGTAATAATGATGCATTAATACAAAAATACATTGACATAAAAATAAAACCCTTTGTGTTTATTAAGGATGAAGAGGTGCTGGCTTATTATAAAGAACACATAGATGTTTTTAAAGACAGACCCTTTGAACAATTAAGAGAGGAGATCACAAGGGTATTGTTCGAGAAAAAGCTAAACAGGGCAATCAAAGAACACTTGAAAAAGCTGAAGAGATCGTATGATGTAGTTATTATAAAAGATGCCCTAAATTAACTCTTTAATATAGGCATATTCATCGCATTCTGGAAACTTATGGCATTTTACACAGTCGCTCCAGATCTTATGGGGAAGGGTAGACTTTTCAATTTCTTTAAATCCAAGGGACTCGAAAAATTTTCTGCTATAAGTGAGGACAAACACCCTCTTTATTTTAAGCTTTTTCGCCTCCTGTAAACAACGGCTTACCAGTTTTTTACCTATACCATGCCTTTGGGCTTCCTCTTTTACAGCTAAAGACCTGATTTCTGCAAGGTCTTCCCATAAAATATGCAATGCACAGACTCCAACTATATCACCTTTGTTGTCTTCACAAACAAGGTAGTCTCTGAGATTTTCGAAGATTTCGTTCAGAGACTTTGGAAGCATAAGCTCTTTCTTTGCAAAAAGGTTTATCAGAGCCTGCATGGCCCTTACATCAGTAGCGATGGCCTTTCTTATTCGATAGCCCTTTTTCTTCGTCATTTAAAAGTCAGCAGATTTTTGGGCCAGTCTGAAGCCCTCTAATACTGCCTCAATATTTTTCGGTATACTGCGATGATGCCGTTTCGAGAGGGTTTTTTCAAAAGACAACTTTAATAACTGCTGGTCAATGCTGTTGAATGTTGTTGCCAGGAAAGCACCAAGCAGGAACATATTTGCAAACTTGATTGAACCCATTCTGATTGCCTCCTCAGAGGCCTTAATTCCAACAGTGTTGTAGAGACTAAGCCTGCTAAAGTGGTCAGTACCGCATTTCTCATCCGAAATCATGGACGAATCGTAAATAACTGTGCCACCCTGAATAACCCTTGGAAGAAACCTTTTCAGAGATGGACAATTCATTACCACCAGTATATCTGTTGTTGTGACAAGTGGAGAGCCTATCCTGTTTTTTGATACAACCACCGAACAGTTGGCTGTGCCGCCTCTCATTTCTGCTCCATAAGAGGGAAACCAGGTAACATTCATACCAGATAACATGGCAATATAAGATATAAGTCTGCCAAGAAGCAGTATGCCCTGACCACCTGAACCAGCTATAATAATGCGTTTGTCTGGGTTGTTATTCTTCTGCATACTCATCCTTGAATACACCTGTTTTAAATGTCTTTTTCATTTCCGAACCTATCCAGTTGAGCGATTCTCGTGGACTCATACCCCAGTCGGTAGGACATGGCGACAGTACTTCAATAAAACTAAATCCCCTGTTTTGTATCTGATACTGGAGACTCTTTTTAAAAAGCCTTTTGGTCTCTTTTATTCCTTTTATATTATCAAGAGATGTACGGGCAAGGAGCTTGACACCTTTTATCTGGGATAGAAGTTCAGAGACCATCAATGTATAACCCTCCACTTCGGGCCTTCGCCCTTTTGGTGTTGTAGTGGTCCGCTGTCCTTCCAGGGTAGTTGGTGCCATCTGCCCGCCAGTCATTCCGTAATTAGCATTGTTAACAAAAAATACAGAGAGGTTTTCACCGCGATTTGCAGCATGAATTATCTCAGCCATTCCTATAGATGCCAGGTCGCCATCTCCCTGGTAAGAAAACACAACCCTGTCAGGCATTACCCTTTTTAAGGCAGTAGCCACTGCAGGTGGACGGCCGTGGGCACATTCAATAACATCAAAATTAAAGTAGTCATAGGCAAAAACAGCACATCCCACGGGTGCAATACCAATGGTTTTCTCTCTTATGCCAAGCTCGTCAATACACTCGGCTATGATTTTATGAAGAATACCATGGCCACAACCAGGACAGAACCTGAAAGGAGCCTCTTTCAGACTTTCCGGTTTTTTAAAAACCTGTTTCATTGCTTACCTCTGAAAAGATTGTTTTATCAAAACATATCACCCTTTTCTTGCCTTCCTGTTTTGCCTTATAAAGGGCCATATCAGCACAATAAAGTAAGTCCTTCTCGTTGTCTCCATCTTCGGGAAAGGTTGAGATTCCACCACTAATAGATATGTTCAGGGAGAGTTTTTTATCGGCCAGAAACTTATGTTCCTGTACTTTTTTAAGGATCCTGTTAGCAAGAAAATAGGCACTTTCCTTTGGCGTCTTGGGAAGTATCATTACAAATTCCTCACCCCCATAGCGGGCTACAATATCACTTTTACGCGAAAAGTGAAAAAGTATATCTGCAAACTCCTTCAACAAATCATCACCTATCTGGTGTCCGTAAGTATCATTTACCTGTTTGAAGTCATCTATGTCGAAGATTACAAGTGAAAAGGAGTCCTTATATCTCTTTGCTCTTTCCAGTTCGGCATGAAGACTGCGATAGAAATGTCTGACATTATATAGACCCGTAAGAGAGTCGGTAATAGAGAGTCTTTGAGTTTCTTCGAATAGTTTGGCTTTCTCGATTATCAGGGATGAGTGGTTTGCGACCAGCGAAATCAAAGAAGCAAGATCAAAGTCAAAACT